>NZ_JQLX01000009.1 GCF_000744435.1 Hippea jasoniae | reverse complement strand
GGGGTCGTTCCCCTTTCGGTTCACTACCACCAGCATGTCAAGCCCAGGTAAGGTTCTTCGCGTATCATCGAATTAAACCACATGCTCCACCGCTTGTGCGGGCCCCCGTCAATTCCTTTGAGTTTTAGCCTTGCGGCCGTACTCCCCAGGCGGGACGCTTAACGCGTTAGCTTACGGCACCGGGAAGGTTACCTCCCGACACCCAGCGTCCATCGTTTAGGGCGTGGACTACCAGGGTATCTAATCCTGTTTGCTCCCCACGCTTTCGTGCCTCAGCGTCAGTTGCGTTCCAGCAAGCCGCCTTCGCCACCGGTGTTCCTCCCGATATCTACGGATTTCACCCCTCCACCGGGAATTCCGCTTGCCTCTCCCGCACTCTGAGCCCTGCAGTATCCAATGCAATTCTTGGGTTGAGCCCAAGGCTTTCACATTGGACTTACAGGGCCGCCTACGCACGCTTTACGCCCAGTGATTCCGAACAACGCTCGCACCCTACGTATTACCGCGGCTGCTGGCACGTAGTTAGCCGGTGCTTCCTCTGAGGGTACCGTCAAGCATAAAGGGGTATTAGCCCTCTATGCCTTCTTCCCCTCTGACAGGAGTTTACGACCCGAAGGCCTTCATCCTCCACGCGGCGTCGCTGGGTCAGGCTTTCGCCCATTGCCCAATATTCCCCACTGCTGCCTCCCGTAGGAGTCTGGCCCGTGTCTCAGTGCCAGTGTGGCTGACCATCCTCTCAGACCAGCTACCCGTCGTAGGCTTGGTAGGCTTTTACCCCACCAACTACCTGATAGGCCGCGGGCCCATCCTGAAGCGAGAGCTTGCAAGCAGAGGCCCCCTTTCCCCCTGCCTCTTGTGAGGCAGGGAACTATCCGGTATTAGCCCACCTTTCGGTGGGTTATCCCAGACTTCAGGGCAGGTTACCCACGTGTTACTCACCCGTGCGCCGGTTTACTCCTCTCCCGAAGGAGAGTTTCTCCCACGACTTGCATGTGTTAGGCACGCCGCCAGCGTTCGTTCTGAGCCAGGATCAAACTCTCATGTTAAAACTATGAAAGATATATATATCCTTCTTAGCTAAAACTCTGTTTCTTTTTCAGGGCTTTATCTTTCCAT
>NZ_JQLX01000008.1 GCF_000744435.1 Hippea jasoniae | reverse complement strand
GAATACCGCCTGTACCATCCGGGGGAGTCAGACTACGGGCGACAAGGTCCGTGGTCGAGAGGGAAACAGCCCAGACCGCCTGCTAAGGTCCCTAAGTCTAACCTAAGTGGAAAAGGAGGTCGAGGCGCTAAGACAGCCAGGAGGTTGGCTTAGAAGCAGCCACCCTTTAAAGAAAGCGTAACAGCTCACTGGTCGAGTGCCTCGGCGCCGAAGATTTAACGGGGCTTAAGGTTAGCACCGAAGCAGCGGCTGAGCCTCTATTTATAGAGGCTCGGGGTAGGGGAGCGTTCTCATTCGGATGAAGCCATACCGTAAGGAGTGGTGGACGAATGAGAAGTGAGTATGCCGGCACGAGTAGCGAAAAAACAGGTGAAAACCCTGTTCGCCGAAAGCCTAAGGTTTCCTATCCAACGTCAATCGGGGTAGGGTTAGTCGGTCCCTAAGGCGAGGCCGTAGTTGGCGTAGCTGATGGGAAGCAGGTTAATATTCCTGCACCACCTATAGCCATCCGATGGGGGGACGCAGCCGTGGTAGGCGGAGTGGGTAGCTGGTTTGCCCATCGAAGCGTGTAGGTAGGATGCGCAGGCAAATCCACGCATCCAATGATCCGAGGCGCGATAGGCGGTGGATTGCTTCGGCATGAAACCGATTCCGCTGGCTCCATACTGCCAAGAAAAGCCTCTAAGGGTTAAGGCTATAGGTGACCGTACCGCAAACCGACACAGGTAGGCGGGCTGAGAAGGCTAAGGCGCTTGAGATAACTCTGGCCAAGGAACTCGGCAAATTGGCCCCGTATCTTCGGTAGAAGGGGTGCCTCCTTTTGTGTAGAGGCTTGCCCTCCAAGCAAAGGGAGGTCGCAGTGACAAGGCCCAGGCGACTGTTTACCAAAAACACAGGACTCTGCAAACCTGTCAAGGGGATGTATAGGGTCTGACGCCTGCCCAGTGCCGGAAGGTTAAGGGGAGGAGTTATCCCGCACCATTTGAGCATTTGGAGGATGATATGTATTATGTATACCTGATTCAGAATGAATCTGGAGAAAGATACATTGGATATACATCGGATTT
>NZ_JQLX01000007.1 GCF_000744435.1 Hippea jasoniae | reverse complement strand
TTGTACACACCGCCCGTCACACCATGGGAGTCGATTCCACCGGAAGACGGTGAGCTAACCGAGCCCTCACTTAAGTTTATGGACTTTAGATTTTATCTTAAGTATTACTCTTGCAAGAAATACCTCTTGGCAATTAAAGAGTCTGTAGACTGAAGTGAGGGCTCGGAGGCAGCCGTCCATGGTGGGGTCGGCGACTGGGGTGAAGTCGTAACAAGGTAGCCGTAGGAGAACCTGCGGCTGGATCACCTCCTTTCTAAGGTGTGTAAAACAGGGCTTATCTTCCATCCTGACTTATATTGTTTTGCAACAGGCAACAGAGCCAACAGATGGGCCTGTAGCTCAGCTGGTTAGAGCACTGTGCTGATAACGCAGGGGTCAGTGGTTCGAGCCCACTCAGGCCCACCAGTAATGGGGGCTTAGCTCAGCTGGGAGAGCGTCTGCCTTGCACGCAGAAGGTCAGCGGTTCGAGCCCGCTAGCCTCCACCAACCATCTGTTTGCCCTGCTGCCATTGCAGGTGATCTTTTAAAAAGCAATAGGAAAGAGAAAGAAAGAAGAAAAAAAAGGTATAAATACACAGGGGAAAAGCAAGTACCTAAGCATTAAAGAACATGGTATGAGCCTAAGCTACTAAGGGCGTAGAGTGGATGCCTTGGCGATGGCAGGCGATGAAGGACGTGGTAGGCTGCGATAAGCCTCGGGGAGCTGCCAAACAAGCTTTGATCCGGGGATTTCCGAATGGGGTAACCCGGCGGAGTAGACCTCCGTCACCGAGCCCTCACTTAAATGGTTTTGAGGGGTGTAGAATGTATTATGTTTATGTTTTAGCTACACTGGATGGCAGTAAAACCTACATAGGGTATACATCTGATCTAAAAAGAAGGCTAAATGAGCATAATACGGGTAGAAATACCTCAACCAGAGGATATCAATGGAAACTAATCTACTACGAAGCTTATCTTTCGAAAGAGGATGCTAAAGAACGTGAAAGGAAACTCAAACAAAGAGGCAGCAGTAAGCATTCTCTATTTAGAAGATTAACCAACTCCTTTGAACTGTTAAAGTGAGGGCTCGGAGCGAACCTGGCGAACTGAAACATCTCAGTAGCCAGAGGAAAAGAAATCAACCGAGATTCCGCTAGTAGCGGCGAGCGAACGCGGAACAGCCCAAACCCTATCCGTGTTAAAGGGCGCACCCGTTGCGGATAGGGGGTTGCGGGACAGCTGATAGCTTCTGTGCGCAGGAAGCAGAGCTGGTAATATTCTTAGCCGAAGTGGTTGGGATACCACGCCATAGAGGGTGAAAGCCCCGTAGGCGAAAAGAATATTACCAACTCCTCAGCTGATCCCAAGTAGGTCGGGGCACGTGGAATCCTGACCGAATCAGGGGGGACCACCCTCCAAGGCTAAATACTCGCCATCGACCGATAGTGCACAAGTACCGTGAGGGAAAGGTGAAAAGAACCCCGGTAGAGGGGAGTGAAATAGAACCTGAAACTCTACGCCTACAATCAGTCCGAGCCTGATACCGTCAGTTTACTGATGGTCGGGTGAGGGCATGCCTTTTGCATAATGAGCCGGCGAGTTACTGTAGGAGGCGAGGATAAGCAGTCTTAAGCTGCGTATCCGTAGCGAAAGCGAGTCCGAATAGGGCGTTGAGTCTCTTGCAGTAGACCCGAAACCAGGTGATCTATCCATGGCCAGGGTGAAGGTGGGATAAAACCCACTGGAGGCCCGAACCGGTGTAGGTTGAAAACTGCTCGGATGAGCTGTGGATAGGGGTGAAAGGCCAATCAAACCTGGAGATAGCTGGTTCTCCCCGAAATATATTGAGGTATAGCCTCCCGGTAAGGACGGCGGGGGTAGAGCACTGATTGGGCTAGGGGGCCCACCAGCCTACCAA
>NZ_JQLX01000006.1 GCF_000744435.1 Hippea jasoniae | reverse complement strand
GTTCTGGACTAAAAGCCATCATGCTTGCTGCAGGCTCTGTAATGCTTGGTGACTCTCAGATAGTTATAGCAGGTGGAATGGAAAACATGTCTATGGTTCCCTACTATCTACCAAAGGCTCGCTTTGGATACAGGATGGGAACAGGCGAGGTTATAGATGGTATGGTCTTTGATGGTCTGTGGGATCCCTATGACAACATCCATATGGGTCTTATAGCAGAGCAAATAGCAGAAGAGTTTAATATAACAAGAAAAGAGCAGGATGATTATGCCATCAGATCCTACAGGCTTGCCCAGAAAGCAGAAGAAGAGCTATTCAGGGATGAGATAATCCCAATAACGGTCAAACAGAAGAAAAAAGAGGTAACCATAGATAAGGATGAAGACCCCTTCAGGGTAAACTTTGAAAAGATTCCATCGCTAAAGGGTGCATTCAAAAGCGATGGCACAGTAACAGCAGCCAATGCCTCCACCATATCCGATGGTGCAGCCATTGCAGTGGTTGCAGGAGAAGAAGCGGTTGAAAAACATAACCTAAAACCACTCGCACGCATAGTGGCATATGCCACAAACTCCATGAAACCAAGTCAGTTTCCTTTGGCTCCCATTGGGGCAATACAGAAGGTTGTATCAAAAGCCAACCTCACAATAGATGACATAGGTCTGTTTGAGATCAACGAGGCATTTGCCGTTGTTGTCCTTGCTGCCATAAAGCAGCTAAATCTGGATATAGAAAAGGTTAATGTAAACGGTGGTGCAATATCCATAGGACACCCCATAGGTGCATCAGGTGGCAGACTTGCAGCCACACTGGCAAAGGAGATGCAAAGAAGGGATGTTAAATACGGTATTGCAACCCTGTGTATAGGTGGCGGTGAAGCTGTAGCTGTATTACTTGAGAAGGTGTAAAGGGGGTATAAAGATGGATATAAAGAGGGTTGGAATAGCCGGTGCAGGCCAGATGGGAAACGGTATATCCCATGTCTTTGCACAGTATGGATATGAAGTGGTAATGTATGATATAAGCCAGGCCCAGCTTGATAAAGCCATCTCAACCATAAGGAAGAACTTACAAAGACAGGCAAAAAAAGGTGTGGTAAAAGAGGATGAGATAGAAACCATCATCTCAAGAATAAAACCCACAACAACACTTGAGGATTTAAAAGATGTGGATTATGTGGTTGAAGCATCACCTGAGAATGAAAACTTAAAACTTGAGCTGTTTAGAAAATTGGATGAGATTACAGGGGATGATATCATACTTGCATCAAACACATCCTCTATCTCCATCACAAAGCTTGCTGTAGCCACAAAAAGGCCAGATAAGGTTTTGGGTATGCACTTTATGAATCCTGTGCCTGTAATGAGCCTTGTAGAGATGATAAAGGGCCTCACCACATCCGATGAAACATACAATACAGCCATAGAGCTTGCAAAAAGCTTAAACAAAGAGCCTGTGCTATCCAAAGACTATGCAGGCTTTATAGTAAACAGGATACTCATTCCAATGATCAATGAGGCCATCTTTGCTTTGGGTGAGGGTATAGCAACTACAGAGGATATAGACAAGGCTATGAAGCTTGGCACAAACCAGCCAATGGGTCCTTTAACATTAGCAGACTTCATAGGTCTTGATACGGTTCTTGCCATCCAGAATGTATTGTATGATAACTTCAAAGACTCAAAATACAGACCTGCTCCTTTGCTTGTAAAGATGGTGGAGGCAGGATATTTAGGTAGAAAGTCAGGCAAGGGCTTCTATGATTACTCAAAATAGGAGGCTTGTATGGACAATGTAATTGTTGAGATAGAAAAACCCTATGCTGTCATAACAGTAAACAGGGAGAAAAAACTAAATGCCCTGGATGTTGCAACAATAGATGAGCTAAGCGAGGCCGTTAATACAGTTGAGAACAATGACGATGTAAGGGCAGTGATTATCACAGGTGCAGGTGATAAAGCCTTTATAGCAGGAGCCGATATAGCCTTTATGCAGTCTATAACACCCAAGGAGGCATATGAGTTTGCAAGAAAGGGACAGAGCCTTATCTACTCCATGATGGATTCAACAAAACCCTTTATAGCAGCAGTAAACGGCTATGCACTGGGTGGTGGCTTTGAGGTAGCTTTAGGGTGTGATTTTATCCTTGCAACGGATAATGCAAAGTTCGGATTCCCCGAGGTTAGCCTGGGTATAATCCCTGGCTTTGGAGGCACACAGAACCTATCAAGGGTTGTGGGCAAAAACACAGCACGATACCTCATTCTTACAACCCAGATGATAAAGGCTAAAGAGGCTCAAAGTTTAGGTATAGTCTCCAATGTATTTGAAACAAAGGATGAGTTATTAAGCAATGCAAAAGAGATAGCAACAAAGATAGCAGAAAACGGCCCTGTGGCAATATCACTTGCAAAGAAGGCTATAAACGATGGCTTTGACCTATCGATAGATGAAGCATTGAAGTATGAGGCAACGCTGTTTGGTGTGGCATTTTCCACAGAAGATGCAAAAGAGGGTCTAAAGGCATTCATTGAAAAAAGAAAACCCCAGTATGAGGGTAAATAGGAGGATATAATGAACTTTGATTTAACAGATGATGAGAAACTCATAAGGGATACTGCAAGGGAGTTTGCTCAAAAAGAGCTAAAACCCATAGCAGCACAGATAGATAAGGATCATAAAATCCCTGAAGAGATAGTGGCAAAAATGGGAGAGCTTGGTTTGCTTGGCACCTATGTACCTGAGGAGTACGGTGGTGCAGGCACAAGCTTTATGGCTTATGTGCTGGTTGTGGAGGAGATATCCAAGGTATGCGCATCAAGTGGAGTTATGATTTCAGCCCACACCTCTTTATGTATAAACCCCATCCTTGCCTTTGGCACAGAAGAGCAAAAAAAGAAATACCTGCC
>NZ_JQLX01000005.1:0-10000 GCF_000744435.1 Hippea jasoniae | reverse complement strand
TCGTATTCCTCCTTTTCCTGCTGAAGCTTTTTTAGCTTGTCTTTGAAGCGCTTTACAAAAACCAATAGTGAGTTTGGAACATGTTTTTGCTGTTCTTTCAATTTTTGAATGGTTTTTAGGATCTGTTCATACTTTTCTTTTTCACTATTTACGGCATCCTGGGCTTCTTCAAACTTCTTTTTCTGGCTTTTTAGTATCGTCTTAGCATATTTTTCTTTGACAAGTAACTCTTTATAAATTTCACTTATCCATGGTAGATCAAGCGGTTTTATGGCAATAGTGTTATCACCTCCTTCAATTTTATTTATTACGATGGAGTCTGATGATGTTGTGATGCAGGAGCTCATCATTACGTCTTTTATTTCCACTTTAGGTGCAAAAACCTTTGTTGCGACGGCTTTGTTTATAATTACTTTATTTTTTGCTGTAAGATGCGCATGCTCAGATAAGTCAACCTCTATATCTTCTGCTTCAACAGTGCCTCTGCAGATAGCAATTTTGGCCTTTTTTGCCTTAATAAAAGCCTCTTTATGAACACTACCTTTGATTTCAACCTCTTCTGCCTCAATTGTGGCTTTTGGTCCGACATCGCCGTTTACTACAACCTTCTTACCCTTCACAGTCATACCTGCTGCTATCGTATCTTCAATGCCTTCATTGAGTCCGCTGCCTATCTCAAGCTCAACATCACCATCAGCTGTTAGGTTTCCCGTTGTTTTGATATCAACTTTGTCGATTGCAACAGATGTATCTATTTCATATACACCGTTTTTGAATACAATCACCCCATCCTTTTCACTGATGAGTTTGATTATTCTTTCCTCTTCAATCTTTTTAACGCTGCCGGGTGTAAACTTAACATCCTCTATGTCGTCTATGGTTATTCCAACATCCTGAGGCAGGATATTGCCAAAAACATCGTATCCTTCCTCACCCTGCGTGGGTTTGTAGAACTCAACAAGTAGTTGCCCTTTTTTTACAGGCACAAGAAAGTTTTTGTTTTTGTAGTCAATACGGCCGTTTTTGTATATGGTACCGGCTGCTTTGTATCTATCAAAGTGAAAGATTAGTTTTGAGTTTTCGCCTCTGATAGGTTTTTTGCCTTCGGCTATGAGGATTCTAAAGGGTTTGTATCCTGGGGAGAGCCTTTTTTTGATTTCCTTTGCTATGGCGCTGAATAGTTTTGTTTTAACACCGTAATTGATATTGTTTATAGCTAAAAGCTTTTTTATTGCCTCAATAATTTCTTCTTCGCTTACCTCTAAATCCCTTTTTAGCTTTAATGTATCAACGAAGATGTAGGCCTTTAGGGGGTGTTCGTCAGGATCTGTTTCTATACTCATGATATCAAGCAGCTTGCTTCTGTTCTGGTTTATGAATATCTTTATTTTGTAGGTTTTATTAATGTTGCCTATATTGTCTTTGCTTTCTTGTTCTTCTAATATTTCAAAATCGAGGAATTTTTTGGGGTAGCCTAAGGTTTTGGCTGCATCATCTATCACTTCTTCGATATTATCCGTCTCCCTTTCGATAAATTCCATCTCTTCAGGCATAAGCTGTCCCCTTTTAACATTTAGTTAACTAAATCTATAGCAAAAAGACTACCTATTTATCAAGTAAATTATTGACACTTCTATCCAAATCGGTATAATCGCTAAAGTCAGCCGGGGTGGTGAAACTGGTAGACGCGCTGGACTCAAAATCCAGTGGGGGCGACCCCGTGCGGGTTCGAGTCCCGCCCCCGGCACCAAAAAAAGCTTGACTTTTTGTCCTAAATGGATTAAATTTAAAACCGCTTGACGCGGGGTGGAGCAGTCTGGTAGCTCGTCGGGCTCATAACCCGAAGGTCGGAGGTTCAAATCCTCCCCCCGCTACCATTTATTTTACCTCCTTAAGATTATAAAAATTTCTAAATGAATTTTTTATGAACTGTTGATATTTTTATTAATTTTGTGATATATTACAAAAAAACATAAGGAGGTTTGTTGTGATTTCAAAAAGCAACGAATCGGCTTTGAAGTGGGCATGGGAGTTTTCTGTTTTAAATCCAAAACTTACTATAGGTGTTTTTGCGGTATTAGGTTTATTGTTATTTTTATCGATTATTACGCTAAAAGTGGGCATAGGTGTTTTGTTGTTTTTGTTCCTTGCGTTTTTGGTGCTATCTGTGCAGTTGTTTGTGGGTGATTATGTTGCTAAATATAAAGACGAGGAGGTTTTGAAGCAAAATATATGTAATGTTCAACTAAACAATATCCTGTTTGATAAATTTCCCATCGCCATGGGATCCTTTATAGGTCTTTTTGTTGTTGGTATAGGTATTAGTATAGCAGCGGGTATTTTATACTTTATTTTTAAGCTATTCGGTGTTTTTGGTTATTTCCTGTTTGGGATTATAAGTATTACAATTGGCTTGATTTTTCTTTACATTATGCCTGCTGTGTTTGGTGAAATATTAAAAAGCAATAGTTTTGGTGAGGCTTTTAATAAGGCGTTTTTATACTTTAATGTAAAATTCTGGTCAAAAACCTTCAATCAGAACTACATGTTTTTTGTTTTTGTATGGATGATGGTGGAAAGCGGCGTTTCTTCTCTTATCGCTTCTCTGTCAACATTTTTGGGCGTGGTTGTTTTTGGCGCTGTGTTTGCAAGTTATTTTGCATCCGCCTTTGGTGGGTATTATAACAACATGCTTGTTTATACAAATCCGGGATTTTCGTTCGGATTTATAGTGGCTTTGATTATCTATTCTATAGCTGTGGGCATTATGCTTTACTATCTGTTGCTTTACAACGGCATTATTTATGCTTATGCTGCTCAAAAGACTTTGCAGCCTCAGTCTGAGGCGGAGTAAAATTTATTAAGAAGTGCTATTTCATCTTTCCAGATTGATGGGTTTGGGGTTTCAAGAATTAAAGGAATTTCGTCAAATCGGTTATCCCTTGCTATCAACTTAAACGCCTCAAGCCCTATTTTACCTTTTCCAAGGCTTTCGTGCCTATCAACCCTTTTGCCCAACTCAACTTTTGAGTCGTTTAAGTGCATGCCCTTTAGATATTTAAAACCGATTATCTCTGAAAACTCCTCAAATGTTTTATTAAATCCTTCAAAAGTTGAAATATTATAGCCTGCTGCAAAAAGGTGGCATGTGTCGATACAGACGCCTATACGAGAATTATCTTCTATTTTTTCAAGAATATTTCTAAGCTGCTTGAATCTATAGCCGTAAACACTGCCCTCACCTGCTGTATTTTCTAAAACGACGATAACATTTTCCACGCTTTTTAATGCTAAATTTATCGACTCAGCCATTTTATCAATACATTCTTTTTCTGAGATTTGATTTAGATGAGCTCCTGGATGCACATTTAGATATTTAAGACCCAGAAATTGAGCCCTTTTTAGCTCATCTATAAAGGCAAGTCTGGATTTTTTGAGTTTTTCTTCATTTGGTGAGCATAGGTTTATAAGATAGCTGGCATGAGGCAGGATATAGCGGCTATTAAAGTTGAATCTTTTTATGTTTTCTTTAAATGCGTTTATCTGGTGAGGTGTTAAGGGTTTTGCCTGCCATCTTCTTTGATTTTTTAAAAAAAGAGCAAACGCTGTAGCATTGATTTTATGGGCGTTTACGGGGGCGTTTGATACACCCCCTTGTGCGCTTACATGGGCTCCAAAATACTTCACTGCCTATCATTACTCTTCAAATAGACTCTCAATCGATTTTAGGTCAAAGTTTTTTAATAAGTCAAGTGCTTCTTTGTAGTCCATGTTTTTGAACTCCACACCAAAAATTGCATGACAACCGCTTTGAGGTGTTTTGCTTAAGCATACTACTAAACTGCCGCCGTTTTCCTGTTTATCGTAGTTTATTCCTGCTTTTAATCCATCGATATCCACGACTTTGACCAATTCTTTGTCTGTTTCTACGGTCATGTGGGTCATAAACGGCATCCACATCATCATAGCCTGTCCACCACCAAGAACAGTAACACCGAAGTATTTTTCTTTATCTTCGCTGTTTGCATAGTTTTTTTCAGCCGATACCATCTCTCCCATGTTGCCCTGCATATTCATGCCGCTGCATTTGTCTACCACAGTATAGCCTTCAAGCTCGCCCAATCTTTCACATATTGCCTGATATTTAGGCAAGGAGTATGCCAGGGTAGAAACAGATAAACTAAATATAGCAACAAAAACCGCTAAAAACAAAAATCTTCTCATAAAACACCTCCTCCTAATAATCCCAGCTATGGGTTGGTTTTTTGTTTATGCCGTTTTTTAACATGTCTTTGTCTTTTCTTGAAACACAGTAGAAGTTTCTTTTCATGCTGTTGTTAGTTGGATTTTTGTCTACGATTGGGCCAGTAAAAACCTTAACGGTTATGGGATTGGATCCAGGTTTTAATTTTGTATGGAATGGTAACTTAAACCTTAAAGTTGAGTGGGGTTTTTGAAGTTTTTTATGAGGATCAACAATCTTTAATGAGAAGCCCAAAAGACCTTTGCCGTGTTCTGATAGCTGTATTTTTACACCATTTGTTGGGTTGTAGGCCTGATTTGGGAGTCTTCCACCTAAATTCTTTAATGTGATAAACAGGTTGCATTTAAGGTCTTTTGCCATACTTACTACTGCTATATCCGGGTAATCGCCGCAATAAAGTTTTTTGGGTGGGTAATTGTTATTTGTGGTATTTTCGCTGATCTGTTGGCTTTTTAGATAGATTTTTCCTGATATTGTGTAAATACCTTTTCTTAGTGTAACGGAATTCCATGAAAATATTTTTGTTGCATTGTGGTGTATAAGGTTTCCAAGATGGGTTGTATATCCTCCGATCACATCACCGTTAAGCTGGATACCTAAATATGTTTTTTTGTATTTTGAGGGCAGTGAGGGACCGATATTTTTTAAAACTATAACCGGTCTACATTTGTTGTTACCTATTTCCTTTAGATAGATGTTTGAGATAATAAAATCTGCTTTTGCATAGCTGTTTGAAGATAAGATTAACAAAAAAAGAACCCCAAAAGCCACTGTAACTTTTTTCATAAAACACCTCCCATTGTTTTTAATTATTGCTCATTATTACATAGTATACACTATTAATTTGTTGCTGTCTATAAATATCTATTTAGGTTTTGGAAAAACTATTAATTTTGTTATAATCTTTAAAAACAAGGAGTTTAAAGATGGAAAGTGTTTTAATAACAGGAGCTGCAGGATACATTGGCTCGCATCTGTTAAAGCTTTTGCTTGAACAAAGCGATTTTTCTATAACGGTAATCGATAATCTATCAACGGGTTTTAAAGATACAATCGATACACTTAAACATATCAGGGATTTTGATTTTATTGAGGCAGATTTGGGCAACTGGGACGAGATAAGAGGGATTTTTAAAGCCAAACATTTTGATGCTATCATACATTTTGCAGCAAGCATAGTTGTGCCAGAAAGTGTTGAAAATCCGCTTAAATATTACTTAAACAACACGGCTAATACTGCACATTTAGTAAAACTTGCAAATGAGTTTGGCGTGAAGTTTTTTATATTTTCATCAACTGCAGCTGTTTATGGTGAACCCGATATTACAGAAATAGATGGTGGTATTAAAGAGGATTTTAAGACAAACCCTATAAATCCGTATGGGGCAAGCAAACTTTTTAGCGAAAGGATTATTATAGATGCAGCAAAAGCCAACCCTGACTTTAAATATGTTATCTTGAGGTATTTTAATGTAGCAGGGGCAAGCCCGGATTTAATGATTGGTCAAAAAACAAAGAACGCAACGCATTTGATAAAGGTGGCAAGTGAATGTGCATGTGGCAAAAGGGAGAAGATGTATATTTTTGGAGATGATTATCCTACAAAGGATGGAACCTGCATCAGAGACTACATACATGTAATGGACCTTGCCAAAGCCCATATCAACGCACTTGAATATCTCAAAACCAACAAAAGCGATATATTTAATGTGGGATACTCCAAAGGGCTGAGCGTAAAAGAGGTGATCGAGACAATGAAAAGGGTTAGTGGTGTGGATTTTAGGGTGGAAGTGACAGAACGCAGATTAGGCGATCCTGCAGTTTTGATAGCAGATAGCACTAAAATAAAAACAGAAATGGGCTTTAAGCCAGAGTATGGCGATATCGAATTTATCTGCAAAACTGCCTATGAGTGGGAGAAGAAACTAAGGTGAAAAAGCTCAGGCTTTCTAAAAGTGAGATAGATGCAAAAAAACGCAACGCCATTGAGATTTTTGGAGATGGTGTGAGGGTATATATTTTTGGCAAAAGAGCTGACCTATCAAAAAAGAAGGAGAATTATTGATTAACCTTATTTTAAAAACAATAATCCGTTATTTTTTGAAAAGCTTAAGTGTTGATTTGATAATTACAAAAGAAGGAACGAGGCAGCCTACTATTGACTATTTACAGGTTTTTTGCTTATTATTGTTTAGCGTATGAACGCAAATATTTAAAGGGGGGGAATATGGAGCAAAACGAGATAGTTGTAAAACTGCTAAGCGCTATAAAGAAAAACCCCGAGCAATCTCAGAGGAGTTTGTCAAAAGCCATAGGTGTGTCTGTGGGCAAAGTCAATTATGTAGTCAAAGAGCTTGCAAAGAAGGGCATTATAAAAACCGAACGATTTTTGAATTCAAACAACAAATGGCAATACAGATATATCTTAACACCAGAGGGTATTAAGGAGAAGGCAAGGATAACAAGGGAATTTGTTAAGCGCAAGATGGCTGAATATGAAAGTCTGCTAAATGATGATTAATGGTAAATGCTAAAACGATATCGAGGATGATTAAATATATTTTGAATAAAAAAGTGGAGGATGCTATGTATAAAGAGACAATATTTATTGTTGAAGAAGACCCCGAGATTGGATTTAATGCTAAAGCTTTAGGATTTCCTATTTTTACACAAGGCGATACAATGGAAGAGTTGAAAAAGAATATCAAAGATGCTATTTCTTGCTATTTTGATGAAAAATCTGAAATACCAAAAGTAATTCGTCTTCATATGGTAAAAGAGGAAGTCTTGGCGTATGCTTGAGCTGTTGACACATGATAAAAAATGAATTATTGTTTTTATAAAAGCAAATGAGGTGAAATTATGAGTAAGAATGTGAATAATCAAAAAGATGAGATAAAAGATAAGTTGCCTTCAGAGATATATGCTTTGTTTGCAGGTATATTCCCAAGCACAAAATACTTTGATGCAAAGTTTGATTACTTGCAGGTTCAAATTGATGAGTTAAGAAGAAATCAGGAGTTATTTAGAGATGATTTAAAAGAATTTAAAAAGGATGTGGATTATAGATTTGCACAGGTAGATAAAAGGTTTGAGCAGGTAGATAGCAGAATTGATGAGCTAAAAAGCGATATGAACTCGAGGTTTGAACAGGTAGATAAAAGATTCAAACAAGTAGATAACAGAATTGATGAGTTAAAAAGCGATATGAACTCAAGGTTTGAGCAGGTAGATAAAAGAATTGATGAATTAAAAAATGACATGAACTCACGGTTTGAACAAGTTGATAAAAGATTTGATGAAGTAAATAAAAGATTTGACCAGATAATAGCTTCGATAGATAGGTTATCAGATAAACTTGATAAAAGGGATATTGAGCATAGGAATTTTACATTGAAAATGTTTTCAATCTCAATAATGATATCGGTTCTTGGCGTTTTGGGGGCTTTTTTGAAGATTCTTGGTGTTTTTTAGAGCATGGATTTTAAATTCCCTTGACATGATATCTTTTGATATTTATACTTGCGTTCAGGTTTTGAATTTAGAAAAGTTTTTAATAAACCTAACAAGAAAGGATCTTTTTATGGAGAAATTTGAAAGATGCGTTATTGACCCATCAAGTGTGATAGGTGAAAATACACAGATTGGTTATTTTACCGTTATAGGTAGGGATGTAAAGATAGGCAAGAATTGCCAGATAGACAATAATGTTGTTATTCATGAGGGTACAATTATTGGTGATAATGTCAGAATTGATGATAATACCGTTATTGGCAAGCAACCAATGAAATCACCCATTAGTGCAACAACAAAAAAACAGCAACTACCACCAGCAATGATTGCGGATAATTGCTTGATAGGCACATCAGTTGTGATTTATGCTGGTTGCAAGATAAATAAGAATGTGCTTGTAGCAGATCTATCTACCATTAGGGAAAATGTTGAGATAGGCGAATACACGATTGTTGGAAGAGGCGTTGCAATAGAAAACTTCTGCACCATTGGCAAACGATGCAAACTTGAAACAAATGTATATATCACAGCCTACTCTGAAGTTGAGGATTACTGCTTTATAGCTCCAGGTGTTTTAACATCTAACGACAATTATTTAGGCAGAAGTCAAAAAAGGTTTAAAGAATTTGGTGGGGTTAAAATTCAAAAAGGTGGAAGAATAGGTGTTGGTGCGGTTATATTGCCAAACAAGACTATAGCTGAAGACAGCGTGGTTGCCGCTGGAAGCCTTCTTACAAAAGACACTCAACCCAAAAAGATCTATGCAGGCTTACCTGCAAAATACTTTAGAGATGTGCCAGAAGATGAGCTGTTGGAGAATCAATTCAGCATTAAGCGCTAAGTATCAAGGACTAAGTTTTAAAAGGGGAAAACGTAATCATGAAATGTGAAAATTTGGATGTTTGGAAAAAAGGCTGTAGGCTTTCTATTGAAATATACAAATATTTCAAAGACCTGAAAGATTTTGGCTTTAAGGATCAGATAACAAGAAGCAGTTTGTCAATAGCTTCTAATATTGCAGAAGGAATGGAAAAAGAGTCCGACAAAGAAAAGATTAGATTTATCGAAATCGCTAAAGGTTCTTGCGCAGAATTAATAACGCAGATATATATTGGAATAGAAATTAATTATATAGAAAAGCAGTTGGGTTTAAAATAGATTAAAGAATTAAATGAAATTTTAAAAATGCTGACAGGTCTAAAAAACAATTATATAAAAGTTCTAAGCTCTAAGAGTTAAGTTAAACGCCAAAAATTTAATCTCAACTTTTAACGCTTAGCGCTTAACACTTAATACTTAACGCTTAACGCTAACTCAGGAGGTTTTATGAAAAACTTTGTCCTAATAGGTGCAGCAGGTTATATCGCACCAAGACATATGAAGGCAATTAAAGATACCGGTAATAATCTGCTTGCAGCAGTTGATCCAAACGACAGTGTAGGCATTATAGATTCATACTTTCCAGAAGCCCATTTTTTTACAGAATTTGAAAGGTTTGATAGGCATGTTGATAAGCTAAGAAGAAGAGGAAATAAGGTAGATTTTGCATCTATCTGTTCCCCAAATTACCTTCATGATGCTCATATAAGATGGGCATTGAGAAGTGGAATAAACGCAATATGCGAAAAACCTCTTGTTTTAAATCCCTGGAATTTGGATGCTTTAGAGGAGATAGAGCAAGAAACAGGGAGAAAAGTTTACAATGTTCTTCAATTAAGACTTCATCCTTCAATCATTTCACTAAAGGATAAGATAGAAAAAGAGACTTCTAAAGAGAATAAAAAATACAACATAGACTTGACCTATATAACCTCAAGAGGCAGATGGTACTTTGTTTCGTGGAAGGGAGATTTATCAAAGTCCGGCGGTGTTGCAACAAATATCGGAATACATTTCTTTGATATGCTGATGTGGCTTTTTGGTGAGGTAAAGAACAGCGAGGTTCACTACTGTGAGCCTTTAAAAAAGATGGCAGGCTTTATAGAGTTAAAAAAAGCTTATGTTAGGTGGTTTTTGTCAGTGGATTATAACGATTTACCCGATGATATAAAACAAAAAGGTCAGAGAACATACAGATCTATAACAGTAGATTCAAAAGAGATTGAATTTTCTGGTGGCTTTACAGACTTGCATACACTTGTTTATAAAGATATATTAAACGGCGGAGGTTTTGGCATTAAAGATGCAAGACTATCTATTGAGCTTGTGCATCAGATAAGAAAT
>NZ_JQLX01000004.1 GCF_000744435.1 Hippea jasoniae | reverse complement strand
CAGACAAACCATTCCTTATGCCCATTGAGGATATCTTCACCATCTCAGGAAGGGGAACGGTTGTTACAGGTAGGGTAGAAAGAGGAACACTCAAACCCGGTGAAGAGGTAGAAATCGTAGGCTTCAGAGAGACAAGAAAAACCGTTGCAACCTCCCTTGAAATGTTCAGAAAGATCCTTGATGAGGCAATAGCAGGAGACAATGTAGTAGTGCTTCTAAGGGGTATCAAGAAAGAGGAAGTTGAAAGAGGTATGGTCTTAGCCAAACCAGGCTCCATCACACCACACAAGAAATTCAAAGCTCAGGTCTATGTTCTTACAAAGGATGAAGGTGGAAGACATACACCATTCTTTGATGGCTACAGACCTCAGTTCTACATCAGAACAACAGATGTAACAGGCACAATCAAACTACCAGAAGGCGTTGAGATGGTCATGCCAGGAGACAATGTTGAGCTAACCGTTGAACTCATTGCACCTGTTGCTTTAGAGAAAGAGACACGCTTTGCTATCAGGGAAGGCGGTAGAACAGTAGGTGCTGGTGTAATAACGGAGATATTGGAGTAAGGAGTTTGAAATGCGCGAAATGGTAACACTTGCCTGCTCTGAGTGCAAAAGGAAGAATTATACCAGCACTCGTGATAAGAAAAAGAATAAAGAAAAGCTTGAGCTAAGGAAATACTGTCCATTTTGCAGAAAACATACAATACATAGAGAGGTGAAATAGGCCAGTAGCTCCAATTGGTAGAGCGGCGGTCTCCAAAACCGTTGGTTGGGGGTTCGAGTCCTCCCTGGCCTGCCATTTTTTGTTATGATTAAAAAGGTTCTTGGTTTTTTAGAAGAGGTTAAGATAGAGTTTAAGAAGGTAGTTTGGCCGGGTAAAAAAGAGGTATCAACTGCCACTATATCCGTGGTGTTATTCACGGTTATAGTGGCTTTTATTTTGAGTGTTTTAGACTACCTTCTCTCTATAGGTTTACAGTCTCTTTTTAAATAAAGTTTTTAGGGAACTATAGTTATGTCTGATTTCAAGTGGTATACAATTCATACACAGGTGGGTTATGAGGAAAAGGTCAGGTCTATGCTTAGAAATAAATTAAAAAGCGCTGGCCTTGAAGAGGATGTGGAAGAGATTTTTGTTCCTATGGAAGAGGTTATAGAGATTAAGAAAAACAACAAAAAAGAAAAGGTCAAAAAATGCCTTTATCCAAGTTATGTGTTTGTTAAGGCTCGCATGAGCGATAAACTATATAACCTTGTAAAAAAGATGTCGTTCACTTCGGGCTTTATTGGATATAAAAATGAGCCTGCAGTTGTTGATGAAAAAGAGATACAGCAGATAAAGGATCGCATCGAGAGCTCAAAAGAGGCACCAAGGCTATCTGTATCCTTTGAGCCTGGAGAGACGGTCAGGGTTCTTGATGGTCCGTTTGCAAATTTCACCGGTGTAATTGATGATGTTGATGTCGATAAAGGAAGACTGAGGATATTGATCAGCATATTTGGGCGTTCAACGCCTGTTGAGCTGAATTACAATCAGGTTGAGAAAGTTCAATAAAGGAGTCTGAACAATGGCAAAGAAAGAGGTTGTGGCTCAGATTAAGCTCCAGATAGAGGCAGGTAAAGCCTCACCTGCACCGCCAGTTGGTCCTGCATTGGGTCAGCACGGTGTAAATATTATGGATTTTGTTAAGAAGTTTAACGATGCAACAAAGGATAGAATGGGCGATATTGTGCCTGTTGTAATCACTGTTTATGCAGATAGGTCTTTTGATTTTATTACAAAGACACCACCTGCAAGCTCTTTGATTAAAAAAGCTTTAGGAATCGAGAAGGGTTCTTCAGATTCGGCGAGGGTAAAGGTTGGAAAACTCTCAAAACAACAACTTGAAGAGATTGCCAGGGTTAAACTACCAGACCTTAACACAAATGACATCTATAAGGCTATGAAGATTGTAGCTGGTACAGCTGTTAATATGGGTGTTGAGGTCGAGGAGTTTTAATTTTTGCTTACCACTGTTAGTGGGAGCTCTTAGGAAAGGAGAGAGCGATGGCAAAGAGGGGTAAGAAGTATCTTGAGGCATTAAAAAAGTATGATTACCTAAAAGAGTATTCTTTGGATGAGGCATTAAAGATACTCAAAGAGATTGCTTATGCTAATTACGATGAAACGGTTGAAGTCCACATGAAGTTGGGTGTTGATCCCAAACACTCCGATCAGATTGTAAGGGGTTCTGTTAGCCTGCCGCATGGCACGGGTAAACAGGTTAAGGTTCTTGTATTTGCCAAGGGTGAAAAGATTAAGGAAGCCGAAGAAGCTGGCGCTGATTATGTAGGCGGTCAGGAGTATGCTGATAAAATTGCAAAAGAGGGCTGGCTTGAGTTTGATAAGGTTATAGCTACACCAGATATGATGGGTATTGTAGGTCGTCTTGGTAAAATACTTGGACCAAGGGGCTTAATGCCAAATCCAAAGGTTGGAACCGTGACATTTGATGTTGCAGATGCCGTCAAAAGGGTAAAAGCAGGTGAAGTAGAATTCAGGGTGGATAAAACAGCCAATATCCATGTTGGTGTAGGTAAAAAATCCTTTGATGAAGAGAAACTAAAAGAAAATATTCTTGCTTTGTATGATGCGGTTATAAAGGCAAAACCAGCCGCTGCAAAGGGTAAATATGTAAAGAGTTTTCATATAGCCACGACACATTCACCCAGCGTAAAGGTTAATGTGCAATCGCTTCAGCGTTAACATAAAAAAACAAGAGGTCAAAGACTGCGGGTAGCGGGAGCTTTAAAATAAGCCCGCAAGAGACCAGTTTTTGGCCCGTCCAGAAAGGAGGGGGATATTGAGGAGAGAGAGAAAGGTAGAACTTGCTCAACGGCTGAGAGAGCAGCTTGAGGATGCAAAAATCCTCATAGCGGCTAATTATCAGGGGCTTACCGTTCATCAGATGGAGGATATCAGAAACACATTTAAAGAGGCTAACTGCACCTTTAATGTTATTAAAAACAGCGTTGTTAAAAAGGCTATTGAGTCAACAAAATGGAGTGTGCTTGATGAGCAGCTCAAAGGTGCAAACGCCTTTGCTTTAGGGTTTGATGACCCGGCTGTAGTTGCAAAGATTATTGTAGAAAAGGCCAAAGAATTTGAAAAACTGGATGTAAAATTTGGCTGTCTGGATGGTAAGCTGCTGTCTAAAGAGGATATAAAGGCATTGAGCAAGTTGCCGCCAAAAGAGATATTGCTTGCCCAGTTGCTTGGCAGCATGAAAGCACCTATCAGTGGATTTGTTAATGTATTGGCGGCTAATATAAGACAGTTGTTGTATGTATTGAAAGCAATAGAAGAAAAGAAGAAGGAAGGTTAAGGAGGTTTATTGGAGATGGCAGAGATTACAAAGGAAGATGTTATTGCATTTATTGAGAATATGACAGTTGTTGAGTTAGCAGAATTTGTAAAGGAACTTGAGGATAAGTTTGGTGTATCTGCAGCTGCCCCTGTTGCTGCTGTTGCTGCTGCACCTGCTGCTGGAGGCGCTGAGGCACAAGCAGAGGAGAAAACAGAGTTTGATGTGGTATTGAACAAGGCAGGCGATAAGAAGATTCAGGTAATCAAGGTTGTAAGAGAGATAACAGGTCTTGGATTAAAAGAGGCAAAAGCTTTGGTTGATGCAGCACCAAAGGCTGTTAAAGAGAAGGTTAGCAAAGAAGAGGCTGAGCAGATTAAAGCCAAACTTGAAGAGGTTGGAGCTGAAGTCGAGATTAAATAATTTATGTCAGACAGGATATCGGGCAAAGGAAAGAGGCGTGAAGTCTCTTTCCTTTTTTTTTCTAAAAACAACTCTTTATAAAATAAACGAGGTGCATAATGGCTGAGCCCCTAAAATTGGAATACAGGATGCGTGTTGATTTTTCTAAATCACAGAAGGTTCTGGATATTCCCGACCTGTTGAGGCTTAACATAAATTCATACAAAAGCTTTCTTGATAAAGACTCCAAAAAAGAAAAGAATCTGGATAATGTATTAAGGTCCATTTTTCCCATAGATGATGTTCATGGCAGACTGAGGCTTGAGCTTGTGGATTGGGAGATAACACCGCCAAAATTTACACCGGATGAATGTAAGCTTAAGGCTGTTTCATATTCTGGAAATCTTATAATTAAAGTAAAATTGACGCTGTGGAATATAGATGAAACAACAGGGGAAAAGCTAAATATTGAGGATATCAAAGAGCAGGATATATATGTTGGAGAGATTCCTTTAATCACTGAATCGGGAAGTTTTATTATAAATGGTGTTGAAAGGGTGATAGTTGGGCAGCTTCACAGATCACCCGGTGTTATATTCAAAAAGCTCTCTGAATTTGCCGGAAGAGGTTTATTCTATGCCCAGATTATACCCGATAGGGGTAGTTGGATAGAGTTTGAAACAGAGCCCAGAGAGATTTTAACTGTAAGAATTGATAGAAAGAAAAAATTCCCTGCAACAGTGCTTCTGCAGGCTATAGGCATGGATGAGGCTGAGATATTGAAAGAATTTTATAAGGTTATCCATGTCAAAATCGATACGGGCAGGTTTTATGCAGCCGTTGGTGAGGATATTATCGGTTTAAAGGTTGATAGTGATGTAGAGGTTGATGGCAAGGTTTTGGTAAAAGAAGGCAAAAAGATTACAACAAGGATTTTAAAGGCTTTGAAGGATGCCAATATTGAATATGTTCCAATAAAAGAAATCGAGCTTCAAAATAAATACTCAGCAAGCCTTGTTGAGGTTGAAGAAGACGGAGAAGATGAAGTTTTCTTAGGTATAGGCGATAAATTAACAAAAGAGAAGTTGAGCTTTTTAAAGCAGTTTGATAGAGAGTTTGATGTAATCTACTCAGAGCTTGACGATTATCTTGTTTTAAATACGCTGTTTGCAGGCAGAGAGGTTTTGAAAAAAAGAAGGATTCAGCTGCCAGAAAGCTTAAATGACAACGATGTTGCAAGAATCTTTATTCACACACTTCTAAGACCTGGTGAGCATACATCTGTTGAGGATGCTGCCAAGTTTTTTGAAAACCTGTTTTTCAATCCTGAACGATACGATATTTCCCAGGAAGGACGCATCAGGCTCAATGAAACATTTTCGATAGACGTGCCTGAAAGTGTAAGGGTTTTAACCAAAGAGGATTTTGTTGGACTGATAAAGCATATTATACTGCTTGAAAACGACAAGGTTGTTCCTGACGATGTGGATAGTTTATCAAATAGAAAGGTTAATCTTGTTGGTGATCAGCTATACAAAGAGGTAAGAAACGGTCTTTTGAAGATGCAGCGGCTTATCAGGGATAAGATGATTATGCGTGATTATGAAAACATGATGCCTTATGATATTATCAATACAAAACCCGTAGCCGTTGCCATAAAAGACTTTTTTGCCACAGGGCAGCTATCGCAGTTTCTGGATCAAACAAACATACTATCTGAAATTTCGCATAAAAGAAGGCTCTCTGCTTTAGGAAGTGGTGGTCTGACAAGGGAAAGGGCTGGCTTTGAGGTCAGGGATGTGCATCCTACCCATTACGGAAGGATTTGTCCTATTGAAACCCCAGAGGGTGCCAATATTGGATTAATTTCATCACTTGCCATATACGCAACAATCAACGACCTTGGATTTATAGAAACACCTTATAGGATTGTTGAAAACGGTAAGGTTACAGATAAAGTTGTTTATCTGCCTGTTTCTAAGGAAAAAGACCATGTCATAGCTCAGGCATCAGCACCGCTTAATGAGGATGGAACTTTTAAAAATGAGTTTGTGGCTGCAAGGAAAAACGGAGAATTTGTTGTTGTTCGCAATAAAGATATAGATCTGATGGATGTCTCCCCCAATCAGATTGTCTCTGTTGCTGCAGGATTGATTCCGTTTCTGGAGCATGATGATGCCAACAGGGCTTTGATGGGTTCAAACATGCAAAGGCAGGCTGTGCCTTTGATTAGACCTGAGGCGCCGTTTGTTGGAACAGGTCTTGAGCCTGTTGTTGCAAAATACTCACGGTATGCTGTTGTTGCAAAAAGGGATGGTAAGGTTGTAAGAATAGATGATAAAATCTATGTTTCTGTAAAAACCCCTAAAGGATATGAGCTTGATGTATATCCACTTAAAAAGTTTATACGATCCAATCAGGATACCTGTTTTTCTCATACACCTGTGGTGAATTTGGGCGATGAGGTAAAAGCGGGTCAGATTATTGCAGATGGTCCTTCGATGGACAAGGGTGAGCTTGCCCTTGGCAAGAACCTTGTTGTGGCATTTGTATCCTGGCGTGGTTATAACTACGAAGATGGTATAACAATTTCACGCAGGGTTGTGGAGGAGGACCTATACACATCGATTCACATAAAGGAATTTAGCGTTTATGTAAGGGATACAAAGTTTGGTGTGGAGGAAATTACTGCAGATGTTCCCAACGCCTCCAGTGAAACACTGCGCAATTTGGATAAAAACGGCATTGTAAGAATAGGGGCATATGTAAAACCCGGTGATATACTTGTAGGAAAGGTTACGCCAAAAGCAGAAACGCACTACTCACCAGAAGAAAAACTCCTAAGGGCTATATTTGGTGAAAAGGCAACGAATGTTAGCGATTCTTCTTTGAGGGTTCCACCTGATACGAGCGGTATTGTTGTGGATGTCAGGATTATGCACAGGCGTGGCATTCAGCCAAATCCAAGGGAAAAAGAAATCATCGAAAGAGAAAGGGAAAAAATCAATAAAGAGCTCAAACATAAATTGGAATTGCTTTCCAAACTTAAACTTGAAAGTATTAAAGATGCAATTGTTTCAAAGCCTCTTGAAAATGATGTAACAATAGGAAAGAGGAGCTTTAAAAAGGGATACAAACTCACAAAAGAGGAGCTTGATGATTTAGCAGAAAAGGAACTCATAAAGCTTTTGCCAGAGGATTTTGACCTTAAGGCGTTGAATAAGCATTACAAAGAGATGGAAAAAAGCATAAAAGAGCACCATCAGGAGTTGCTTAAGGGTATAGAAAAGGAAAGCGATTTGCCTCCTGGTGTTGTTGCTGCAGTTAATGTTTATATAGCCACAAAGAGAAAGTTGTCTGTTGGTGATAAGATGAGCGGTAGGCACGGTAATAAAGGTGTTGTTTCAAGGATTTTGCCTGTTGAGGATCTGCCGTTTTTGGAGGATGGAACTCCTGTTGATATAGTGCTTAACCCGCTTGGTGTTCCTTCAAGAATGAACATAGGTCAGATTATGGAAACGCATCTGGGTTGGCTTGCAAAAGGTCTTGGCAAAAAGATCGATGAGCTTATAAAGCAAGGGGAAAAAGAGGCTTTAAGGGATTTTATAAAAAAGATTTTTAACTCCAAAAAAGCCGAGACATTTATAGACAGTTTATCTGATGATGAGATAGAAAAATACGCTAAAGAATGGAGAAGGGGTGTTCATTTTGCAAACCCGGTATTTGAGGGTGCAAAGGAAAAAGACCTTAATTATTTGAAGGAAGTTGCAGGCTTTAAAAGACTTAAGAGTGAATTATACGATGGCGTTACAGGTGAGAAGTTTTTAGAGCCTGTGACAGTGGGTGTTATGTATGTACTTAAATTGCATCACCTTGTTGATGATAAGGTGCATGCACGAAGCATTGGACCATACTCCCTTGTTACGCAGCAGCCTTTAGGCGGAAAGGCCCAGTTTGGCGGTCAGAGATTCGGAGAGATGGAGGTCTGGGCGCTTGAAGGATACGGTGCAGCATACACACTGCATGAGATGCTTACAGTAAAATCAGACGATGTTGTGGGAAGGGATGAAACACACAAAGCCATAATTAAAGGCAAGCCTATACCACTTGGAGGTGTGCCTGAATCGTTCAATGTTTTGGTAAAAGAGATGCAAGCTTTGTGTCTGGATGTTGAGCTGCTTAAGGATATAAGAAGAAGATAGGGGGAGCCATAAGATGTTTACAGTTTTAAAAAGCAGACCAAAATCGTCAAAAGACTTTGATGCTATAAGAATAAAATTAGCCTCTCCTGAAAAGATAAGGCAGTGGAGTTATGGAGAGGTTAAAAAAGCAGAAACAATCAACTACAGAACATTTAAACCCGAAAGGGATGGTTTATTCTGCGCCAAAATCTTTGGACCGATTAAAGATTACGAATGTCTGTGTGGAAAATATAAGCGCAGCAAATACAAGGGTATAGTGTGCGAAAAATGTGGCGTTGAGGTAACAGAGTCTCGTGTTAGAAGGGAGCGCATGGGTCATATCGAGCTTGCCACACCGGTTGCGCATATCTGGTATCTGCGTTCTGTTCCAAGTATAATGGCTTCCCTTCTTGATATGAAACTAAAGGAGCTTGAAAGGGTTATATATTACGAATCGTATGTGGTTGTTGAAAGCGAAGTTGAAGAGCTACCCGTTAAAACCGTTTTAAGCGAGGCTGCATATAAAACTTATCTTGAGAAATACGGCATACGATTTAGTGCCGAAATGGGCGCTCTTGCCATCCAGAAGCTGCTTAAAAAGATAGACCTTGATCTGTTGATACTGGAATTAAAAGATGAACTTGAGGCTACAAAATCGGAGGCAAAAAAGAAGAAACTGATAAAGAGAATGAGGCTTGCAGAGCAGTTTAGAAGAAGCGGCAACAGACCTGAATGGATGGTGCTTGAGGTTTTGCCTGTTCTGCCTCCAGATTTAAGGCCTCTTGTATCGCTTGAGGGTGGAAGGTTTGCATCGAGTGATTTAAACGACCTCTACAGGCGCGTGATAAACAGAAACAACAGGCTTAAAAGATTAATCGAGCTTGGTGCTCCATCGATAATTATAAGAAATGAAAAGAGGATGCTGCAGGAAGCCGTTGATGCATTGATAGATAACGGCAGACGCAAGCAGGTTGTAAGGGCATCAAACAACAGGCCTTTGAAGTCTTTGAGTGAATCTATAAGGGGCAAGGAGGGTAGGTTTAGAAGAAACCTGCTTGGAAAAAGGGTTGACTACTCGGGACGTTCGGTAATTGTTTCTGGCCCAGATTTAAGAATGGATCAGTGTGGTCTGCCAAAGATTATGGCGCTTGAGCTGTTTAAACCGTTTATATACCATCGGTTGATTGAAGAGGGGTTTGCCCCAACAACCAAGGCAGCCCGCAAGATGGTTGAAAGAAAAGACCCCGAGGTGTGGAATATTTTAGAAGAGGTTGTAAAAGAGCATCCCGTGTTGTTAAACAGGGCTCCAACGCTTCACAGGCTTTCGATTCAGGCTTTTCATGCTGTTTTGACAGATGAGAAGGCTATTAGATTGCATCCACTTGTGTGTCCTGCATTTAACGCTGACTTTGACGGCGACCAGATGGCTGTTCATGTGCCGTTGAGTACAGAGGCCATATTGGAAAGCGAAGTGTTGATGCTTGCAACAGAAAATATTATTTCGCCAGCCCACGGTAATCCGATCGCTGTGCCCAGTCAGGATATGGTGCTGGGTGTTTATTATATGACCAAAGCCAGAGAGAATCAAAAAGGTGAGGGAATGGTGTTTTCCTCACCCAAAGAGGTGCGTATTGCATATGAAAACGGTGTGTGCGGTCTAAATGCAAAAATCAAGGTAAAAATGGACGATGGCGATATATACGATACGACTGTTGGAAGGGTTTTATTCTACGAAATTGTACCAAAAACGGTTCCTTTTTCTAAAATAAACAAGGTATTCAAAAAGAAAGACTTAAGTGCTTTAATTACATATCTTTATAAACATACAGAATTGCCTGTTGTGGTTAAATTTTTGGATGATGTTAAGGATCTGGGTTTTGAGGTTTCAACACGCTCTGGTGTTTCAATATCGATTGAAGATATGATTGTTCCTGAAGAAAAGGCTGAAATTATTGCAAAAGCCGAAGAAGAGGTAAGAAAGATTCAGGAAGATTACAGGCAGGGTTTGTTGACCGATAAAGAGCGATACAATAAATCTGTTGATATATGGAGCTCGGCAACAGACAGAATAGCAGAAGCGATGATGAAGCGTCTGGGTGGAGAATATGGAGAGAGTTTTAATCCTATCTATGTTATGGCAGACTCAGGCGCAAGGGGTTCACAGCAGCAGATTAAACAGCTTATGGGTATAAGAGGATTGATGACAAAGCCATCTGGCGATATTATAGAGACACCGATTAAGTCCAATTTTAAAGAAGGTTTAACGGTTCTTGAGTATTTTACATCAACCCATGGCGCACGAAAAGGTCTTGCAGATACGGCTTTAAAAACGGCAAACGCAGGATATCTGACAAGAAAACTTGTTGATGTATCTCAGGATGTTACGATAACCATGGAGGATTGCGGCACAACGGAGTATATTGAGGTCTCTGCCATTATGGTTAACGGTGAAGAGATTGAATCGCTTGCCGATAGGATTTTAGGAAGGGTTGCGGCTGAGGATGTAGTTAATCCTTTTACCGATGAGGTGATTGTAAAAGAAGGCGAGGAGATCGATGAGGATGCTGTAGAAAAGATAACAGAAGCAGGCATCGGAAAGGTTAAGATATACTCTGTGCTCACATGTAAGGCAGAAAGAGGCGTGTGTGCAAAATGTTACGGTAGAGACCTTGCAAGAGGCGGCAGGGTAAATGTTGGTGAATCTGTGGGTATTGTTGCTGCTCAATCCATTGGAGAGCCGGGAACACAGCTAACCTTGAGAACATTCCATGTTGGTGGTACGGCATCAAGACTTGCCAAGGAGAATAAATCGGCAGAAACAAGAAGAGCCGGTATAGTTAGATTTTATAATTTCTATACAGCAGAAAATTCACTTGGAGATAAGATACTGCTATCCAGAAGGGATGCAGCATTACTCATAACAGAGCCTCAGATTGTTAGCATAAACAGGGGTAAGGTGAAAATAGAAGAGGATAAAAGCCACTACTATCTAAAAGTTGGAGATACTGAGGAGTATAAACTAAAAAAGGTCGATTTTGTTTCAGATAAAGACATTATTGGTGGTCCAGAAAGCGTAATAGGAAAATATATTCTTTCAGTTCATGATGGAGATGAGGTTGATAGCCTATCTTTGCTTGTTGAAAGGGTGCTTGAAGTCTTTGATGTCCCCAAAAAGATCCCCTATGCGGCAAAGGTGCTTGTTGAAGATGGTCAGACGATAAAGAGATTTGTTAAAAGTGAAGAAAACGGCACAGTTAAGCTGATAGCGCTTGAGGGTGATAGGTTTGTTGAAATAGATTCACCAGAGGATGGAATAACAGACAGACATGGCACGCATGTTGTTATAGTGGATGGAGACAAGGAAAAGGCAAGATACTATGTACCGAAGGGTTCAAAGCTGTATGTCAAAGCAGGTGAAAGCGTTGAGTCTGGCGATGTTATAGTAGGTTATGATGATGAATTTAAAAAGAGGATTTTTGAAAGCGACCCAACAACATATATATCGATTACGCCGCTTGCCGAATGGGACGCATACTCAGACTACCTGCTTGCAGGTGCTGAGGGTTATGTACGATGGGTGGATCTGATACCGCATGTAACAATTAAAGAAGAGATCGACAGTATTACATCGCTTAAAAGTAATGTTGTTATTGAAAGCAAGGATCTATCAAAAAGACCGCGTATCGAGATAGTGGATGAGGATGGTAAGCCCAAGAAATTTGCCAACATAGATGAATATGCAATGTATTACATGCCGCCAGGTGTTATTCTGCAAAAAGATGACGGCGAGTATGTAAAGCCCGGTGATGTGATAGGTAAGATTCCAAAAGAGCTTGACAAAACTACAGATATTACAGGTGGACTGCCACGGGTCAGTGAGCTGTTTGAGGCTAAAAAACCGAAGAATGCAGCTATCATTAGCGAAATTAGCGGTATTGTTTCCTATGGAAAAGAGGTTAAGGGCAGAAGGAAGGTTATTGTTACATCCACTGCTGGCAAAGGTGAGGTTAAAAAGGAATATCTAATTCCGCGTAACAAAAGGCTTCTGGTATTCCCGGGCGATAGGGTTGAGATGGGTGAGCCTTTAACAGATGGTCCTATCAATCCTCACGATATATTGTCTGTATTGGGTGAAAAAGAGCTTCAGAAGATGCTGGTTAGTGAGATTCAGCAGGTTTATAAACTTCAGGGTGTTAGTATAAACGATAAGCATATAGAGATAATAGTTAGACAGATGCTGTCTAAGGTTCTTATTGAGGATGCCGGCGATAGCGATTTTATTGAAGGTGAGGTTGTAAACAGATTTATCTTTAACAGAAAAAATGAGATGCTTGTAAAAAGAGGCAAAAGACCTGCAATCGGAAGAATAATGTTGCTTGGAATAACAAAGGCGTCTCTCAATACAGATAGTTTTATTTCTGCGGCAAGTTTCCAGGAGACAACAAGGGTGTTAACAGAGGCTGCTGTATCAGGGCAGATAGACTACTTAAGAGGCTTGAAAGAGAATGTTATTGTTGGTAGATTAATACCCGTTGGCAGCGGTCAGAAGAAATACGACGATATTGTAATTGAGCCAACACAAAGAGATTAAAAAATCTTGACAAAGTTAACTTTTATTGTTAGTTTAGCCAAGCCAAATTTTTAGGGAGGTAAGAAGTGCCTACGATTAACCAACTTGTAAGGAAGGGTAGAAAGCAGGTAAAAGCAAAGAAAAAGACACTTGCCCTTCAGGGTTGTCCTCAAAGAAGGGGTGTGTGTACAAGGGTTTATACAACAACACCAAAAAAACCTAACTCAGCTTTAAGAAAGGTTGCAAGGGTAAAATTGACAACGGGTTATGAGGTAACAGCCTATATACCTGGTGAGGGTCACAACCTGCAGGAGCACTCAATTGTGCTTGTCAGGGGTGGAAGGGTTAAAGACCTTCCAGGTGTTAGATATCACATTATCAGGGGCGCTTTGGATGCAGCCGGTGTTGAAGGTAGAAAACAGGGACGCTCCAAATATGGAACAAAGAAGCCCAAGGAGTAAGGAGAGATAGATGAGGCGAAGAAGAGCAGAAAAAAGAGAGGTTCCAGCTGATCTGGTTTATGGCAGTGTTCTTGTAAGTAAGATTATCAATAAAATTATGTGGGATGGCAAAAAATCTATAGCAAGTAGAATTTTTTATAAGGCTATGGATCTTGTAAAAGAAAAAACGGGCGAGGATCCGATGGAGGTTTTACAAAAAGCCATCGAGAATATAACGCCCAAAATCGAGGTTAGACCAAGAAGGGTTGGTGGTGCTACATATCAGGTGCCTGTAGAGGTAAGGCCTGATAGACAGAGAAGCCTTGCCGTTAGATGGCTTGTTGATTATGCAAGACAGAGAAGCGAAAGGCGAATGTTTGAGCGTTTAGCTGGTGAAATAATAGATGCTGCCAACAATAGGGGCGGCGCAGTTAAGAAGAGAGAAGATACCCATAAGATGGCAGAGGCCAACAGGGCATTTGCACACTACAGATGGTAAAGGAGTGAAAAGTGGCACGAAAGTATCAGCTTAAGAAGTTGAGGAATATAGGAATAATAGCTCATATCGATGCTGGCAAGACAACCACGACCGAAAGAATCCTTTACTATACAGGTGTTTCACACAAGATTGGTGAGGTTCATGAAGGAACAGCAACTATGGACTGGATGGAGCAGGAAAAGGAAAGGGGTATCACAATAACCTCTGCTTCCACAACCTGCTTCTGGAAAGAGCATATGATAAACATCATAGATACACCAGGGCATGTGGATTTTACCGTTGAGGTTGAAAGGGCCTTGAGGGTATTGGATGGCGCTGTAGGTGTGTTTTGTGCTGTTGGTGGTGTTGAGCCTCAAAGTGAAACAGTCTGGAGACAGGCGGATAAATACCATGTTCCAAGGATTGCCTTTGTTAATAAGATGGATAGAATTGGTGCAGACTTCTTTAATGTTGTTCAAGAGATTGATGAAAAGCTAAACGGTAATCCGCTTGTTATTCAGCTGCCCATCGGTAGCGAAAGTAACTTTGTAGGTGTTATTGATTTGATAAGAATGAAAGCAATCATCTGGGATTCTGATGTGCTGGGTGCTAAATTTTCAATAAAAGATATACCGGAAGAATTGGCCGATCAGGCATTAGAATATAGAAATAAATTAATCGAGAAGCTTGCAGATTTTGATGATGAGATAATGGAGAAATATTTAGAGGGTGAGGATATCTCTGAAGATAAAATTGTTTCTGCTATAAGAAAAGCTACAATAAAGACACAGGTTACGCCTGTTTTATGTGGTAGTGCATTTAAGAATAAAGGTGTTCAGCCTCTGTTGGATGCTGTTGTTGACTTCCTGCCCTCTCCACTTGATATACCGCCTGTTAAGGGAATAGACCCAAAAACAGGTGAGGAGATCGAAAGAAAAGCCGATGAAAATGAGCCTTTGAGTTTGCTTGCCTTTAAAATTATGAGTGATCCGTATGTTGGTAAGCTTACATACTTTAGAGTATATTCAGGAACGCTGAAAGCTGGCTCTTATGCTTACAACTCTACCAAGGGCAAAACCGAAAGGGTTGGAAGGCTTCTTAGGATGCATGCCAACAAAAGAGAGGATGTTGATGTTGTTTATGCAGGTGATATAGCCGCTGCAATCGGTTTAAAATACACAACAACGGGTGATACATTGTGCGATGAAAAGAATCCCATAGTGCTTGAATCTATGGAATTTCCTGAGCCTGTTATATCTGTTGCGGTTGAGCCAAAAACAAAAGCAGATAGAGATAAATTATCCAATGCACTTCAAAAACTTGCTGAAGAAGACCCAACCTTTAGAATTAGATACGATGAGGAGACCAACCAAACGATTATTTCTGGAATGGGTGAGTTGCATCTTGAGATCATTGTTGACAGGCTGAAAAGGGAATTCAAGGTTGGTGTTAATGTAGGTAAACCGCAGGTTGCATATAAAGAAAGCATCAAAGGCAAGGTCAAACAGGAAGGAAAGTTTGTAAGGCAGACCGGCGGTCATGGTCAGTACGGTCATGTCTGGATAGAGATAGAGCCGCTTGAAAGAGGTAAAGGTTTTGAGTTTGTCGATAAGATTGTGGGTGGTGTAATACCCAAAGAGTTTATACCTGCTGTTGAGGCAGGAGTTAAAGAGGCTATGGAAAGCGGTATCGTTGCCGGTTATCCTGTTGTTGATGTAAGGGTTACATTGTTTGATGGTTCATACCATGAGGTTGACTCATCCGATATGGCATTTAAGATTGCAGGTAGTATGGCATTTAGAGAAGCGGCAAAGAAAGCAAAACCCTATCTGCTTGAGCCTGTAATGGATGTGGAGGTTACGACACCAGAGCAGTATCTTGGCGATGTTATGGGCGATATAAACTCCCGCAGGGGCAAGATCAAAAGCATGGGTGAAAAGGGTAACCTTAAAATAATTAAAGCCCATATACCGCTTGGAGAGATGTTTGGATATGCAACGGTTCTACGCTCAATAACGCAGGGTAGAGGAACCTATACAATGCAGTTCTCTCATTATGAAGAAGTGCCAAAAAATATTGCAGAGAAAATAATAAAGAAAGAAGCTTAAAGGAGGCTCTTATGGCAAAGGAAAAATATGTCCGCTCAAAACCACATGTTAATATCGGTACAATCGGCCATGTTGACCACGGAAAAACAACCCTAACAGCAGCCATCACAAAGGTATTGGCTCAGAAGGGAAAAGCAGAGTTCAAAGACTACAACGAAATCGATAACGCACCAGAGGAAAGGGAAAGAGGTGTTACAATCAACACCGCTCATGTTGAGTATGAAACAGACAAACGCCACTATGCACATGTTGACTGCCCAGGGCATGCTGACTACATCAAGAACATGATCACCGGTGCAGCCCAGATGGATGGTGCAATACTTGTTGTATCTGCAGCAGATGGTCCAATGCCACAGACAAGAGAGCACATCCTTCTTGCAAGACAGGTTAATGTTCCCTACATCGTTGTTTTCCTAAACAAGGTTGATATGGTTGATGATGAAGAGCTTGTTGACCTTGTAGAGATGGAGGTAAGGGAACTACTATCAAAATATGGTTTCCCTGGCGATGATGTACCTGTAATCAGGGGTTCTGCCCTGAAGGCTCTTGAAACACCAGAGGGTGAGTCCAACGAATGGACAAAGGCAATAGAGGAATTAATGGATGCAGTTGATGAATATATCCCAACACCTCAAAGAGAGGCAG
>NZ_JQLX01000003.1 GCF_000744435.1 Hippea jasoniae | reverse complement strand
CTGCCTCTCTTTGAGGTGTTGGGATATATTCATCAACTGCATCCATTAATTCCTCTATTGCCTTTGTCCATTCGTTGGACTCACCCTCTGGTGTTTCAAGAGCCTTCAGGGCAGAACCCCTGATTACAGGTACATCATCGCCAGGGAAACCATATTTTGATAGTAGTTCCCTTACCTCCATCTCTACAAGGTCAACAAGCTCTTCATCATCAACCATATCAACCTTGTTTAGGAAAACAACGATTTAGGGAACATTAACCTGTCTTGCAAGAAGGATGTGCTCTCTTGTCTGTGGCATTGGACCATCTGCTGCAGATACAACAAGTATTGCACCATCCATCTGGGCTGCACCGGTGATCATGTTCTTGATGTAGTCAGCATGCCCTGGGCAGTCAACATGTGCATAGTGGCGTTTGTCTGTTTCATACTCAACATGAGCGGTGTTGATTGTAACACCTCTTTCCCTTTCCTCTGGTGCGTTATCGATTTCGTTGTAGTCTTTGAACTCTGCTTTTCCCTTCTGAGCCAATACCTTTGTGATGGCTGCTGTTAGGGTTGTTTTTCCGTGGTCAACATGGCCGATTGTACCGATATTAACATGTGGTTTTGAGCGGACATATTTTTCCTTTGCCATAAGAGCCTCCTTTAAAAACTTATGGAGCCCACGAGCGGGCTCGAACCGCCGACCTCTTCCTTACCAAGGAAGTGCTCTACCGGCTGAGCTACATGGGCGTCTAAAATAAAAATGGAGCGGGAAACGGGACTCGAACCCGCGACCCTCAGCTTGGAAGGCTGATGCTCTAGCCAACTGAGCTATTCCCGCTCGATAAAGCTTTTAGATGGTGGAGAGGGGAGGATTCGAACCTCCGAAGGCATAAGCCGGCAGATTTACAGTCTGCTCCCTTTGACCGCTCGGGAACCTCTCCACTGGAGCTGGCGAAGGGACTTGAACCCCCAACCTGCTGATTACAAGTCAGCTGCTCTACCGATTGAGCTACGCCAGCCCAAGCAAAAAGGGATTATATATGGTTTTTTTGATTTGTCAACCCTAAAATGATTTTTTTTATCCTAATTTTCTACAATTCTATTTTTACCGCTATTTTTCGCCTTATACAACCTCGAATCTGCCAGATCAACAAGTCTTATATAATTATCTTCCTCAATCTCCTTAATATCTGCCACTCCTCCGCTGATTGTGCATTTGATATTGGTATCATCTACGCTAAATATTTCCTGTTCAATCTTTTCTCTTATCCTTTCTGCTATCTTTGCACCATCTTTCTTTGGTGTGTTCAAAAGAACAACAACAAACTCCTCCCCACCAAACCTCACAGCCAAATCAACAGAGCGAATAGATGCCTTAATTATACCAGCAACCCTGTTTAAAACAACATCGCCTGCAACATGACCATATCTATCATTTATCGATTTAAAGTTATCTATGTCAAAAAATACCAGACTCAAAGGAATATTAAATCTCAAACATCTCTTGAATTCATGTCGCATAAAAATGTTGAAATACCGCTTATTGTAAAGTCCTGTAAGCTCATCAGTTATGCTTGCCGCATAAAGGTCTTTATTGATCTCTTCAATCTCCAGCCTCTTTGTCTCCCTTAAAACAAGCATGGATATGGGCATTTCAAACTGTTTTAAAATATCAAAGTCCTGCCTAATCTTCTCTATCGGTGAGTCAAAAACAACACCGCAAACACCTAAACAGTTTTGACTCTTATCAAAAATCTTAAACTGATATACAGGCTTTGATGCTGATAGGCCGAATATTTTATGGACAAAGGAGTCTTTATCCAGCACTTCTCGCTCTTTTATTGTTTTTAACGATTCTAAAAAACTATTAATCTCCTCAGGTGTTGACATAATGCTTGCAACGCGCTTTTTATCCAGATCCAGAGAAACAACACTATCTCTATTTGGGCATTTTACTGCAATCTTTACCGTCTCTATATGGTAATAATCTTTAAGCATACTTCTAAACAACTCAAGTATATCGAAAAAATCCTCATTGTAGGCAATAACCTTTATAATTCTATCCAGTGCATCGTTTATAAGCATCAGCTTTTCAACATCTTTTGTGGTGCTGAATCTTCTAAATAAACCACACGATAAACCCCTGAGTTTTTCAATAATGCTATCTATAAGTTCCTTTTTTATAATTGAGCCGTGCTGGGGTGCTATAAGCTCAAACGGTTTATGCTTTTCTATGTTATCAAGCCCTGAGTTTACGATCTCCCTTGCAGGCATATAGTGCTCATGAAATGCCCTAAGCTTGGTAAAATAATCATCGCTGTCTTTTGCAAACAACTCAAATCCGTTGGTAAACGCGCCAAAGATATCGCTTGAAAATAGAATTTTCGTTTTAACATCGAGACTACAAAAAGCACCTGCAAAGTGCATATACGGTGTAAATATAAACTTCAGCAATCTATCGCCAGCTAAAAGCTGCCAGTTGTTTTCCTCAATTTCATAAAGGTTAACATGCCAGTTGTAATGTTTCAACAAAGCCCATGCTCGCCAGTGTGTAACAACATAGCGATTGTGCGGCTCAATAACCTTAAAAAACTCACTCAAAGATGCCACGATATCTGGATCCTGATGGTGGCAGATAAAATATTTTATATCCTCAAGTTTTATAAGCTGCTCGATTTTTCTTTTAGTCTGGTCAAATGTTATTAAAGAGCCGGGGTCTATTAAAATCGATTCATCTTTATTTCTTATAAGATAAACATGGCATTGAAATTGATCATCGGGAATATAGCTCCCGACCCAGAAAACATCATCGCCAATTTCAACAGGATTTTTATAATCAATTTTTACACTCATCTACAATCACCTTTAAATGTTCTGTATCTTCGCCTATTCCAGAAACCACATCTTTAACATCAAATCCCTCTAAATAGCTCTTTATAACCCTGCTTCTCTTGTTAGCAAGATCACCACTCTCAACAATCTCCACCGACTGATAGCGTATATCTTTTAGATAAGAAACTATCGAATTTAGTAATTTAACACCATCAGGCAAAATCTGATAATCATTAGGTGAAAATATCAAACTATTGTCAATAGTAAAGCTTTTTTGACATCCGTTTAATTCAAACTCAACAGGTGAATATTTTCTTATATCAAAAGGTACATATTTTCCATTTTCCTTAATCGATAAAACAAGCGCAACCTGATACCTCGGCCCCTGGAAATATTTTACCTCTATCGTGTGCAGCCCTCTGGAAACATAAACAGAGCCATACTTACGCCTTGGTGGATGCACACCATCATTATCTATAATCAAACGGTCGTCTATTAATAGTTTTGCTCCATCATCACTTAATAGAGAAAATCTATAAACCCCGCCTCTTCTAACATAAAAATAGCCTTTATAATCCACACCAAACCACTCAAACATATTTCTCACTCCACCAAATCCAGTCTTAAAATCACGCGGAGTTATATTCAGCGTTGGCGTATAAACCACATCAACTGCCTTAAATTTTGAGAAATCGGGTAGTCTTGATATGCCTTTATTCAAACGATAAACTTTGCCAACAAAAAAGAATGGATTCTTAGTATAATCACCAAATACATTGCCACTTTCATTTAAACATTTATCAGAACAGCTTTTTAACATCCTGATACGTGCATCACTTTCACCCTTAAAAGAAACCTGCCAGATGGAAGTATAATTGGGTTTTGTGTAATCACTATAGGGTAGATTGAAAGAAAAGGTGTGCATATCACCGCTTTTTCTGTTGTAAAAATCGAGATTGATAACATCGGCAACCCTCCAGCGGTTATCTCTTATTGTGATTTTAGATTTAACACTGCCTCTATCAAAAACTTTTAGCTTTCCTGATATTTTGTAGCCATTTGCGTCTCTGCATAGGTCGTAGGATAAAATCCTTACATGTCTTGTTTTTGGTCCGTATCCATCCATATAAAAATAGAATGCCCCATCGTTATAAGCAGAATCATAACTTGCAGCATCCTCAAATCTATAGTAATATTTGTAATTTGAAATCCTTTTAACCTTAAAGTGTTTCATATCTGTTGAAGGTATCATTTTATACCATCTGTAGTAGTGGGTTTTTATATAAAACACAACACTATCACCCTCATTTAAACCTTTAATAGGTATAGCTGCACTTGCAGGCGGTTTTATTTCAGCGTATTTAACGAGAAATCTTTGCTCACCTCCATTAACTGAATAGTAAATTCTGCTGCAGGCTGCAGCATTAAACCACGCCATTTTAAAATACCATGTATGATTAGAACTGGGTATTATAACCTCCCCTTTAAATTCACCTGTTTGAAGCGTTTCATCTTGTTGGTATGAGTCATCGTTTTCTTCCATATTTTCATTGCCATCTTCTATATTTTCATCGTTATATTCCTGATTGTTCTCTTCAAAATTCTCATCATTGGTATCTTCATTGTAATCTTCATCCATGTTTTCGTTACTATCTTCATCCATATTCTCATCGCTTCCTTCATCTATTCCCTCATCGTTATTCTCCTGCATATCCTCTTCATTTTCTTCATTACTATTTTTATCCATATTTTCTTGCTTCTCTTTATCGTTCTTCAGGTTTAAAATCTCTTTTGCTTTATGTATCTGCTTTTCTATCTTTTCTGCCTGTTTAAATAGATCATCAAGCCCCGAACCATAGCTAACTCCACCAAATGTCAAAAAAATAACCGCTACTAGTAAAATAACAATCCTTCTCATTTTTTGCCTCCTTTTTTTCTTTTAATATAAAAAATTACTTAAGATTTTACAAGTCTAAGTTTATGCTTTTGAGGTTTTTAGTTTACGATCTATAAGGTAGATGAGCTTTTCGGCTGTTTCAATAGTATCTGAAACAACACTGACAATTTCTAAATCTATGTAATCTGAGATACACTCACCTCTTGAATTTTTTATCTTGCAATCCGACTCTATCAAAAATTCCTTCTTTATAGACTTTTTAATCTCTTCTGCGCTAAACAATCTTTTAATATCCTCAACATTCGCATCACCATTCAACTCAAACACGACTATAAACTTATCCGCATAAACCCTGCCCACAAAGCCGTTTTTCTGTTTAGCAATAGATTGCAGCACAGCAGATGTTTTTGTTATAACCTCATTACCAGTCTCGGCTGAAAATTTGTAATTTATTAGCGAAGTGTTTTTTATATTCACTCCAAATGCAATAAATTTTCTCTTTCTCTCAATGAGTTTTCTAATTTTCTCAACAAGAGCCGTAATAAACAATACGCCGGTCATATAATCAATCCTGGAGATTTCACTCCTTAAGGCATCCACCTTTTCAGACATAATCTCCACCTCATCAGCTTCAGCCTCATCAAACGCCTCAATAAGCACATCCTTAACCCTATAAAGAATCTTTTTGTCAACAGTCTCGTCTTCAAGAATCTCTATAGCCTTTTGAGGAGAAAATGCTTTTCTGTATGGTCTTGTTGTGGTTAAAGCATCAAAAATATCAGCTATTACAAGTATGCGCGCTTCAAGGCAAATCTCTTCGCATTTTAAACCATCCGGATAGCCGCTACCATCGCATTTTTCATGGTGATGTCTGACAAAATCAGCAAGCTTTTCAAACCTTTTAATCCTTTTTAGGATCTCATAAGACAGAACGGGGTGGTATTTAATAATTTCATACTCACTCGATGTTAATCTACCCGGTTTGAGTAAAATATTATCTGGAATACCGATTTTACCTATATCATGCAAAAGACCAGCTTTATAAATCATCAATTGCCTATCTTTATCAATCCCCAGGGCTTGAGCTATTCTTTTTGCATAAAACGCTACCCGCTGTGAATGACCTTTTGTATAAATATCACGCGCTTCTAAAATATTAACAAACACTTCAAGCAACTCATTCTCATGCTCTTTAAATTTTCTTATTACATCGTTGAGCCTTGAGGCAACATAATAAATCTGTTCTATCTTAATTTTTTCTAAATCAATCATCTTTTCTTTAGATAACGATTGTTCAAAATTAGAAAATATGCCTTTTATCTTTTTGTAAAGAAATTTATTTAAAAATATAGCAAAACCGGCAACTAAAGCAAGGCTTGATAAAATAGAAAGAGCAATTGTTAACTCAATTAGCCTAAACTGATTATGCAACTCTTTTTCTTTCTGACTGACAAGTTCATCCAAATCGGTAAAATATATACCAGTTCCAACAATCCATCCCCAACGTCTGTAAAGCCTTAAATAGCTGAGTTTCTTTTTTATTTTATCTGTTTTAGGCAACTTAAAATAATACTCAACAAACGAGAAATCTTTTTTCGTTATATCTTCAACATATTTCTTTCTATATGCAAAGCCTTTTATATCTTTTTTGTTTATATCCAGGCATTTTCCCACCATCGATGGTCTGTTTGGATTAACAATCTCTTCTAAAAAGCAGTCTGGGTTGTTGTAATTTAACTTTGCAACAAATATATAGCCATGTCCAAACATACCAAATCTAAAAACACTCAACTGTTTTATCCATTTTCTTTTCAATCTATAAAATATGGGTGCAATATCTCTGCGTGCAACAACAATCAATCCGTTATCCATTGCAAAATAATAGCTAAATCCAACCCTGCCCCAGTCATCAATAAAATGCCAGTTATAAGGCCACAGTTGTTTTAATACACCTTCCTGCTGATGTTTTGCATTACTAATAATCTGCCTTATGGGATATTGATTGTTTTTATCTTTTAAAAAAAGCAAAGAGATTCCTTCTATTTTGCTATTAAACGGATTGTAAAGACATACACCTTTTCCATCAAATAGATAAAAATCAAGCTGCGATGAGAATGTGGCAGTTTGAAGAATATTTTTCATTTCATTTATACTACGGGCTTTCTTAAGTTTTCTTACAACACTTTCAAGGTAGACAAAATCCCTGTTTTTTATATTTTTTAGTGTTAGTTTTACATCTAAATCGATCTGTTTAACAAGGCTATCAATTGTAGATTTTACATAAACCTTAGCGTTTTCTACATAAATACTCTTGAGTTTATCCACATCGCTTAAATAAGAATGCCTGGCTGAAAAATACCACGCCAAAGCTATCAAAAGCATAAATATAATTCCCACCACCGTGGGTATGCCGATCATAACAAGCGGCATAGAAATGAGTCTTTTTTTACTCATCACCAAAATATTAGTAAAAAATAATATTTTTTCAATATATTACTAATGATTTCAATATTTAAAACTCACTTTGAGGTCTTCTCTAAGTATTTAACCCTCAAATCATACAGAATCTCATCAAGCAGGCGCTGTTCTTCTTCATTCAAGTTGCCTTTTGTTTTATCTTTTAATACTTCAATTAAGTCTATGGCGTATCTTGCCTGTTTGAGATCTATAATAGTTTGTTTTGAGAATGGATCCTCAACAACACCCAGATACACATACGCACTCTGAGCAAGTGATATAACGATATCTGCAAACTCAGGCTCCTTCATAAACCACCCCTTTTGAAAAAAGTTATACAATTATGTAATTTTTAAGAAAGCTGTCAAGAGTTGCTACTGCGGCTTATTGCAACAGCAATACTCACAAACACCAACACCATACCTATAGCCTGAAGCGGCTTTATCATCTGACCAAAAAATATATAAGCCAGAATCGAAGCGCCAACAGGCTCACCAAGTGTTGAAATGGCAACGGCGTTTGCCTTCAAATACTTAAGAGCCCAGTTAAAAGAGGTATGACCAAGAAGCTGCGGTACAACAGCAAGCAAAAACATATAAAAGTATGAGATTTTTCTATATCCAAAAAACTGCTCACCGCTTAAAACGGCAAATATAATGGTAAAAACAGCAGAAAAACCATACACAAGAGAAATGTATTGAAATGTATCTATCGATTTTCTCAATCCCGCTCCAACCATAAAATAAACACTAACAGCAAAAGCCCCAAATAAGGCAAGCAGATCGCCAAAAAATGCTTTTTTGTCAAACGCCACACCAAATCCGCCGCTATCTGAAAAAGCAATCAAACCACTACCTAAAATAGATATAAACACAGCAATAATAGTAAAAATATCCTGCTTTTCTTTAAAAATGAGATAAGATAGCAGGCTTACAAATATGGGACTTGTGGATACAAGCACCACAGAACTGGGGATTGATGTAAACTTTATCGATGCTATCCATGAAATGAAATGAAGGCTTAAAAAAAATCCGCTCAACATAGCAAGAAACAGCTCTTTTTTAGACGATGGCTTTATGTCTATACCTTTTACAAAAGACCAGCTACCCAAAATCACAGTAGAAATCACAAGCCTGTAGGTGCTCATTATGACTGCTGGCACATCGTATGTTAGCTTAATTACAACACTTGCAAACGATACAGAAAGTATGCCAATAAGAACAACAAAATAAACCTTTATCATCTTTTTAAAGCCGGTCCTATTTCACTGATAAATAATCCTGCAAACATAATCAAGGCACCAATATATCCCTTCAATGAAAGCACCTCACCACCTAATAGATAACCAAAAATTCCAGCAAATACAGGCTCCATTATAAAAATAATAGCCGTTTTTGTGGGTGTTGTGTATTTTTGAGCTGTATTTTGCACTACAAAGGCATAAACAGTTGCAAAAACAGCCGTTATGATAAATGAGAAAATTAAATAATTAGAAAAATGTTCAGGCAATACATAGGGTTCTGTTAATAGCGAAACAATCCAGGAACATACCGTCAATGTGGCAATCTCAATAACCGTCAAAAGATAGGTATCGTGCCTGCGAGAATATTTATCTGTTAATATAATTTGAAACGCCACAAAAATAGCGCATATAATCGTCAAAATCTCACCAATTGAAAAAGTCAAACTATCGCCTGCAGACATCAAAAAAACACCGATAAACGCTAAAACTGCACCGATCTGGGAGTAAATGCGTGGCATCTTTTTTAAAAATACAGCCGAAAAAATAGGGGTAAAAATAACATTTAAACCGGTTAAAAAGCCCACCACACTGGCTTTTGCATATTCAAGTGCTACAGTTTGAAAGGCGTATGCTGAAAACAAGACGACCCCAAGAATCACACCATCCCTCAAAATCTCTTTATTTAACTGCTTGAGTTTTGGAAAAAACATTATCACAAGCAAAACTGTAGCAATAAAAAATCTTATAGTTAAAAAAGCAAATGTGGGCATCATCTCTATAGATTTTTTTACAATTATAAAAGTGCTTCCCCAGAAAATCGTAACAGACAACAAAAATAGATCAGCTATAAGTTCTTTAGATAACTTAACCACCATCTTCCTCTCTTAAATGATAGAAATTAGCCATGAATACACCCAAAAGAATCAATATACCACCGATTATCTGGGCTGTATTCAGCCACATATGCAAAAAAACACTGCTTAAGATAATTGTCACAACAGGCTCAACAGATGAGAATACACTTGTTAAAGAACTACCTATTACCTCGATTGACTTAAACAGAAACATAATGGCCAGAAATGTTGGCACAAGCCCAAGCAGGAAACCAACTATCAACTGATAAAAATTAAAAGATAAATCTAATTTGTTAAAACCGATTAGAGCATAAACAATAAAAGCAAAAAATATTGTAAAAAAACTAAACAAAACGGGGTCTTCATCTGAGACAAATTTTTCAACCACAATCAGATAAAAACTATATATAACCATTGCAGCAGTTGAAAACAATACACCCAAAAACCTCAACTTGCTATAAAAGGCATCGTGAAATATAAAACCAAAACCTATAAGAATCACGGCAATATAGAACAATTTAAAAGGCGTTAAAGCCTCTTTAAAGAAAAGAAAACTAAGCAAAGCCACAACAGCTGGATACAGATACAAAATTAACTCTGCAACATTGGGTGAGGTGTATCCTATGCCACTAAAAAAACAGTAAGACTGAGCTGGATACAACAGGCCACCTGTAATAAAAGCTTTAAATAAAAGATTTTTGCTAATCTTAAAACCCTTAAAAAAAGCTATATAACTTCCCATCAAAACCACAGCAAAACCAAACCTCAAAAACAGCATACCAACTGTTGATAATCCTGTGTTATAACCAACCTTGACAAATATGGCCAGCGTTGCAAAACTTGCAGCTGACAGAAACGAGTAAACAACACCCTTTGAAATATTTTTTGCCATTTTTAAATACCTTTGACTTAAACAACTAAACTCTGATATACTAAATAACAGATTTTTTTACAAGGAAAAAGAGATGATTGTTACGAAACCTTTAAGAGAGCAGGTTTACGAATACTTAAAAGAAAAAATCAACTCAGGAGACCTAAAAAAAGGCGGCATAATTGACTTAACAGAGATATCAAAGAGTCTAAACATCAGCAAAACCCCGCTAAGGGATGCCCTCATTATGCTTGAGAGTGAGGGTTTTGTCGAGATCCTGCCGCGCAAGGGCGTAAGGGTAAAGCCGCTTACTTTAGAAAACATCAAAAACATCTACCAGATGATTGGCTGGATTGAATGCGGCATTATTATGGATGTACAATCTTTAATAACACAAACCCACATAGCAAACATGTCAAGCTACAACAAATTGATGAAGGAAGCCTTAGATAGCAACAACTTTGATAGATACTATACTTTTAACCTGATGTTTCACGATACATACCTTGATCTATCAACGAATAAAGAAGCACTCAGGCTTTTAACAATACTCAAACAGAGGCTTTATGATTTCCCACGAAAAAAGGAATATGTGCCAGACTGGGAATACAACTCCTTAAAAGAGCACGATAAACTCATAGAACTATTAAATGACAGGGAGTTTGAAAAGGCAGGCTTATTTATAAAGGATGTTCACTGGTCTTTTGAGGTTCAAAAACCGTATATTATGCGATATTACTTTTCAGATAAGTAGTTTAAATTTGGCCTGCTTAAGCGCAAGCGGCGTTGCAACTCGCCCTTTTGGGGTTCGTTTAATATAGCCCACCTGAAGAAGGTAGGGCTCTACAACATCCTCCAATGTGCCTTTATCCTCACCAAGACTTGCAGCAAGCGTATCAATACCCACAGGTCCTCCGTTGAATTTCTCTATTAATGCATGCAGATACTTTTTATCCAGATAATCAAGACCTTCACGGGTGATTTCAAGCAGCGATAATGTTTTATTAACAACATCGAGGTCTATTTTATTTTTATTGTTTATCTGCATATAATCCCTTACCCTTCTCAAAAGCTTATTTGCGATCCTTGGTGTACCTCGAGAGCTTTTTGCAATAGCTAAAGCTGCATCATCATCTATCAAAACATCCAGAATTTTAGCTGAGCGTTTAACAATTTCTGTTAAATCCTCAATTGAGTAGAAATCAAGCCTCAAAATCAAACCAAATCTATCCCTCAAGGGCGATGTCAACAAACCAATCCTTGTAGTTGCGCCGATAAGCGTAAAACGAGCCAAATCCAGCCTGATTGTGCGGGCACCCGGCCCCTGACCCACTATAATATCCAGTGTAAAGTCCTCAAGGGCAGAATACAGTGTTTCCTCAACAGCTCTATTGAGTCTGTGGATCTCATCGATAAACAACACATCCCTTTCATTGAGATTGGTTAAAATAGCTGCAATATCGCCAACCTTTTCAATGGCAGGACCTGAGCTTGTTATAATGTTTGCATTCATCTCCTTTGCTATGATGTTTGCAAGCGTGGTTTTACCAAGACCGGGTGGGCCATACAGAAGGCAATGCTCAAGTGCCTCACCCCTCTTTTTTGCAGCCTTAATCGCCACAGATAGGTTTTTTACTATGTTGCTTTGACCTATATATTCATGCAACCGTTGCGGTCTGAGATTGTAAGAAAACTCCTCTTCCTTCATACGGCTTTCTTGCAAGCAATCCTTTTGAGTTGCTCTATCTCCTCTTTTGAGAGTTCTCTATAGCTACCCTCTTTGAGGTCTTTCAATTCGATATTGCCAATGGCAATTCTCTTTAATTTATCGATTTTAACATCAAACGCCTTAAAAAATCTTCTTATAATCCTGTTTCTGCCTGTATCTATGGCTATTATAATCCAGTTTGGATTTGCACTTTTCTTTAAAACGAGAGGCTTAAAAAAACCATCCTCAAGCAACACCCCTTCAGACATCTTTTTAAGCAGTTTTGCCCTCAAAGGCTGATTTGTTTTTACAAGATAAGTCTTGCGTATCTTAAATGAAGGATGCATCACAAGATTGGCAAATTCTCCATCATTTGTAACAAGCAACAATCCTTCAGATAAGTAATCAAGTCTGCCCACACAGATCAACTTTTTATCTTTATCGAAATAATCGCATACCGTTTTTCTGCCCTGTTCATCAGCGGTTGAGCTTATAACAAAGGGTGGCTTGTAAAATGCATAATAAACCTTCGATTTCTCAAACTCCAATCTTTTACCATCAACTTCTACTACATCACCATCTTTTACATCAATAAACCCTTCAACTTTAACACCATTTAAGCTTACCCTGCCAGCTTTAATATATTCATCGGCCTTTCTTCTTGAAATATTCAGACTATTTGCAATATATCTATTTATTCTCATTCTATAAAACTCGCAAGCTGTCTGCTGCGTTTTGGATGCCTGAGTTTTCTTAACGCTTTTGCCTCAATCTGTCTTACCCTTTCTCGTGTTACACCAAGCACCCTACCAACTTCCTCAAGCGTATGGTCAACGCCATCGCCAATACCAAATCTCATAATCAACACCTTTTTTTCCCTTTCAGTTAAAGTTGACAGCACTTCTTGAATTTTTTCTTTTAAATCCTCTTCAATCACATAATCAAGCGGGGATTTTGATTTTTTATCCTCAATAAAATCCTCAAGGTGGGTATCGTTATCATCACCAATTGGCGTTTCAAGCGATATAGGCTCTTTTGCTATTTTTATAATCCCCTTTATCTTATCTTCATCCATTTCCAAATATTCAGCAAGCTCCCTTGCTGTAGGCTCCCTGCCATACTCCTGAATTAAAAGCTTTGAAGCCCTTACAATCTTGTTAATCGTCTCAATCATATGCACAGGAATTCTGATCGTTCGTGCCTGATCGGCAATAGCCCTTGAAATAGACTGCCTTATCCACCATGTTGCGTATGTTGAAAATTTAAAACCCTTCCTGTAGTCAAATTTATCAACAGACTTCATAAGTCCAATATTGCCTTCCTGAATTAAATCAAGAAAAGATAATCCTCTGTTGAGATGCTTCTTTGCTATAGAAACAACGAGCCTTAGGTTTGCCTTAATCATTCGTTGCTTAACTTCTTCAACTTCACGTCTTTCCTTCTCTATATCACTCAACAGATCAAGAAGTTTTTCTCTATCCTCAATGGTTTTATCTTTTTTAACCCTTTCTATAAAATCGGATGTTATTTTTTGAATGTATTTATCACTTAAGGCAATTTCTTTGAACTTTTCAAATATATTAGTTTTAATATCATCCACTTCAGACATATTATCTGTGTTTCTCATTCTCCTGTAATCTTCCACAATATCATCTATTATTCTTAAGAAAGTCTCTTTTGATGAATGATCCTCATCGCTATCATCAAAATCATAACTCAAGTCTAACGCATTGGAAATATTTTTTACCTTTTCCCTGCCTTCAATAATTTCCTCCTTTAGTTTAAGCAACGCATCATCTATAAGAGGCAAATCGATTAATTTTTTAATCAGATTATTCTTGTGAAACTCAATTTCTTTGGCAATCTCTATCTCCTCCTCCCTGCTTAGTAAAGGAATATTGCCCATTTCCCTTAGATACATTCTAATAGCACTGCCAACCTCTTCATCCTCTTCCAGCTCAAAACCAACCGTGGCTTCTGTTTTAGAACCAATCTTATCTGTATCGATTATGTCGATATCCATATCATCGCACTGCTTTATTATATCATCAATCTCATCGATACTTATACCCTCCGGCAGTATATCGTTAATCTCATCATAGGTAACATAACCCTTTTTCTTCCCCTCATCTAAAATCTTTTTCAACACACCCTCTCCAGCATCCTTATTCATAGTCACCACCTTCCTTTATAAGGTTTATCTATCTATGGGGAATGCCTATTGAGTGATTTTCCACAAAGATAAGCCACCATTTACTTATAAATTTGAGTAAAAACTCCCTTTTGTCAAGTGCCTAAAGACAGATTAGATTATAAGAAAGTCGTGCTTGTTTTCAAGGGTAAAATTTATATAATCGTCTGTCATGGATATAGAGCTATTCGATTACGACCTACCCGTACAACTTATAGCACAGCAGCCACATATACCAAGGGATGAGTGCAGATTAATGGTCTGCAATAAAAAAACAGGTAGAATAGAGCATAGAATCTTTAAAGACCTGATTGATTATCTTGATGAAAACGATCTGCTTGTTTTAAACAACACAAAGGTTATTCCTGCAAGATTACTTGCAAAAAAACCAAGTGGCGGAAAGATAGAAATCTTTCTTTTAAAACCCATAACAAAAAACAGATTCTACTGCCTGACAAAAGGTAAATTCAAAAACACCACAATCGCTACTCTAAAAAATGGCAGCAGGGTAAAAATCGCAAAAATCCCAGGAAAAATGGAAAGAGTGGTGGAGTTTGAAAATACAAACGACACTTTTGAGCTTTTAGAATCTGTTGGTGAAGTTCCTCTGCCACCCTACATAAAAAGGGATTACAACAACTACAATAAAGAAAAAGATTTTGAATACTACCAAACGGTTTTTGCTAAAAAAGAAGGAGCTGTAGCAAGCCCTACAGCAGGACTACACTTTACCCAAAATCTTATAGAAACACTAAAAAACAAAGGCATAAAAATAACATATATCACGCTTCATGTAGGCATAGGCACATTTATGCCGGTTAAAGAAAAAGAAATCGAAAAGCATAAAATGCATTCGGAGGAGTTTGAAATATCAAAAGAAAGCGCCGAAATTATAAATCACTATGCAAGAAATGGCAGGGTTATTGCTGTGGGTACAACCGTTGTTAGAGCTTTAGAGGCAGCCTCAAACAACAAAAGAGAGGTAAAACCGATAAAAACATCCACAGATATTTTTATCTACCCCGGCTACAAATTCAAAATAATAGACGGATTAATAACTAATTTTCATCTACCAAAATCAACGCTTCTTATGCTGGTAAGCGCCTTTTATGAAAGGGAAAAAATCTTAGACTGCTACAAAAAAGCCATCGATGAACAATACAGGTTTTTTAGCTTCGGCGATGCTATGTTTATCTTTTAAAACATACCTGCCTTATAGCCTCATAAAGCACAATCGCCACTGAATCTGCAAGATTAAGCGAACGCACAGTTGATTTCATGGGAATATTTATCGCATTTTTAAAATTCCTTCCAATTAGTTGTTCATCCAAGCCTTTTGTTTCGCTGCCAAAAACTATATAATCTCCATCTTTAAATGAAACCTCAAAATAGGATTGGGAAGCTTTTGTAGAGGCAAAAAACATCCGATTGGTTGGATTTTTACCAAAAAAATCATCTATATTTTCATAAACCTTTAAATTTAAAAAAGGCCAGTAATCCAGACCGGCTCTTTTTAACTTTTTATCAGATAAACTAAAACCCAGTGGTTTTACAAGATGGAGTGTTGAACCTGTAGCAACACACAAACGGGCTATATTACCAGTATTGGGTGGAATATCAGGGTTTATAAGAACTATATTAAAATTACAGGATAAATTATCCAGCAGGAATTGTCTTTTCATAGAGAAAAATACCCCCCTGGCAATACCTACTCTCCCACGGGCTCTCCCGCAGTACCATCGGCGCATGCAGGCTTAACTGCCGTGTTCGGAATGGGAACGGGTGTTTCCCTGCATGCTATCCTCACCAGAGGGGAAAAACTTAGCACCTAACCATTAAAGAACATGGATATGAGCCTAAGCCTCACGGTCTATTAGTACGCGTCAGCTCCACCCATTGCTGGGCTTCCACCTCGCGCCTATCAACCTCGTAGTCTCCGAGGGACCTTTAGTCCGGCACCCACTTTAGACCTCCTTCAGGGAGTCTTCAATTCTATTGAACAATTGATATCTTGCTCTTCCATCTTTAAGAGCTTTTTCTCTCCTCAGAGCATCTTTCTTTGAAAGATATGCCTCATAGTAGACAAGCTTCCATTTCCTGCCTCTGGTGTAATTACCACTGTTGGTGTTATGTTCTTTTAACCTTCTTCTAAGATCAGATGTAAAACCTATGTAACGTTTACCATCTGTACTCTTTAGAAGGTAAACATAATACATATTTTTCTCCCCTTAGAAATCTAAAGTGGGTGCCGGATGGGAGACCTAATCTTGGGGTGGGCTTCCCGCTTAGATGCTTTCAGCGGTTATCCCTTCCGCACATAGCTACGCGGCGCCTGCGGCTGGTGCCACAACCGCTACACCAGAGGTGCGTCCGTCCCGGTCCTCTCGTACTAGGGACAGCTCCCCTCAAGTCTCCTACGCCCACGGCAGATAAGGACCGAACTGTCTCACGACGTTCTGAACCCAGCTCGCGTACCACTTTAATCGGCGAACAGCCGAACCCTTGGGACCTGCTCCAGCCCCAGGATGTGATGAGCCGACATCGAGGTGCCAAACACCGCCGTCGATGTGAACTCTTGGGCGGTATCAGCCTGTTATCCCCGGAGTACCTTTTATCCGTTGAGCGATGGCCCTTCCACTTGGAACCACCGGATCACTAAGGCCGGGTTT
>NZ_JQLX01000002.1 GCF_000744435.1 Hippea jasoniae | reverse complement strand
ATTGTAAAAGATCACTTTTTGACCCCAGCACTTACTTAACTTGAAAATCTTAATCTATCTACTGAGGCCTAATTCTGCGATAATTATACTCAATTTTATATATAAACTCAATCAAAAAAAGTAAGTGCTGGGTTACAGAAAAAATTTTCCGCTATTATCATCATTGCAAACTAAAATCTTGTAAATTTAATCCATATTTAGTAAAATCATAACAATGATAACATTTATCGAAGTTGTGATTATTGTCTCGATTATATTGGTGATATTGGAGTTTTTTATCACAACAGGCGGAATTTTTGCACTTACTGGTATTTTTGCCTTTATTGCGGCATACGGTCTTGCTTTATTGCTAAAGCTAAAAATGCCTCTATTATTTTTGAAAATCACAATTCCAGTATTTATCTTTGTGTCACTTGCAAGTCTTGTAACTGTGTATGTAGCTCTGAAAGCCCAAAAGAAAAAAGCCTTAGTTGGCGACATTGTTGGTAAAACGGGTGTTTGCAAAAAAGATATAATGCCCAAAAAAGCAGGGCAGGTTGAGATAGATGGCACGCTGTGGCTTGCTTTTAGCAAAAAACCCATAAAAGCCGGTTCCAGGGTCAGAGTTATTAAACAGGACTCATTAAAGCTTGAAGTGGAAGAGGTGGAGTGATGGATGTTGTAGTATTTGTAATGGTGGTGATTTTTACAGCTATTGTTTTGAGATCGATCAGAATTGTTAAAGAGTATGATAGGGCTGTGGTGTTCAGGCTTGGCAGGGTTATAGGTGTTAAAGGTCCGGGTATTATACTGTTGTGGCCTATAATCGATACTATGACTAAGGTTAGCTTGAGGGTTATAACAGTTGAGATTCAGCCGCAGGATGTAATAACAAAGGATAATGTGACGATAAAAATCTCTGCTGTTGTTTATTTTAAGGTGGTGGATCCTGTAAAAAGCGTTGTCAATGTAAACGATTATTACTATGCCATTGAGCAGCTTGCTCAAACTACATTGAGGAGTGTGTGTGGTCAGGCTGAATTGGACAAGCTTTTGAGCGAACGGGAAAAGATGAACTCTGAGATTCAGGAGATTCTTGACAAACATTCAGATGAGTGGGGCGTGAAGGTAACGCTTGTGGAGCTTAAGCAGATCGACCTGCCTCAGGATATGCAAAGGGCTATGGCAAGACAGGCTGAAGCAGAAAGAGACAGAAGGGCTAAGGTTATTTCAGCAGAGGGTGAATATCAGGCTGCTCAAAAGCTAAGGGAAGCTGCTGAGATTATATCTCAATACCCTCAAGCGTTGCAGCTTAGATACTTACAGACATTAAATGAAATTTCGGCTAAAAACAATACAACAACAATTTTGCCCATTCCTCTTGATCTATTGAGTGCAATAGGCAAAAAACAGTGAAATGAACAGTATCTGCGATGATGTATATATTGAGGAACTTATAAAATTAGCAAGCAATGAGAATATCAAGTTTTATCTTGTGGGTGGTGCAGTAAGGGATTTTTTGCTTTCAAAGGATTTTTTTGACATAGATGTTGTGGCTTTTGGAGATGTAGAAAGCTTTGCAAAAAAGGTAGCCAACCACTTTGGATGCTCTTTTTTGAAATATGAAAAGAAGCTTTTAACCTATCGAATTTTTTGTCCGCTAAAGACAATCGATATTGCTGCCTCAAGGGGTAGAACCATCGAAGAGGACTTAATGAGGCGTGATTTCACTATAAACTCCATTGCTTATGATTTTGAGACAAAAAACTTTATAGATCCTTCAGGCGGTATTGATGATATAAACCGCGGTATTATCAGGGCAACATATAAAGAATCAACAAGAGATGACCCTTTGAGGATTTTGAGGGGATTCAGACTTGCTGCTGAATATAGATTCGATATTGAACCTGAAACGATTGAGCAGTTTAGAAGGGATGTAGAACTATTAAAATTTGTTTCAAAAGAAAGGGTTATGCAGGAGCTTAAAAGGTTTTTTGCTCTAAATAACACATTTGCCTATCTGCTTTTGATGGATAAGGTTGGTGTTATAGACGCTTTGTTTGAAGACCTCTCAAAAACAAACGGCTGCATTCAGAGTAACTTTCATCTTTACGATGTAAAAACCCATTCTTTGAATGTTTATAACTATATAGAATGGGCTGTGATGAGGCTGAAAAGGATAATGGGTAGGGTGTATAAGGATTACATTGTTCACTACACTCAAAACAGAAACAATCTGCTTGCTGCTTTTAAACTTGCAGCTTTATTTCACGATGCAGCAAAGCCTTTTTGTAAGGTTATAACCAACGATAGGAAGGTTAGATTTCCAAACCATGAGACTGAAAGTGCAAAGCTTTTTTTAAAATATGCAAAAGTTTATCCTTTTGGAAAAAAAATAACCACGCTTGCACAAATGTTTATAGAAAACCACATAAAGCCTTCTAATATTTATGTAAAATGGAGTGTTGGCGAGCTTGAGAGATTTGAAAAGGTCAGTTTTTTTCTTGAATTTGGTGAGTTTGGTATAGATTTGTTGATTTTTGCACTTGCAGATACTTTGGCAAAAGGCAAGATTTCTTCCTCAAAAAGGGATGTTTATGTAATGTTTTTAAAAGAGATGGCTTATTTCTATTACAGAGATTTTTTAAAGATTGCAAAAAACCCGCCGCTTATCAATGGAAATGATGTTTTAAAGATCTTTCCTGCAATAGAAAAGAAAAAAATTAACCCTGTGCTTTATGAGATTAGAAGATATCAGCTATCCGGTATAATTAAAGATAGACAGGAAGCCCTGAATCTTTTGAAAAAAATCGTCTAATTGGAACATCTATTGCTAAAACCATAATTAGAAAGTGTTTGCGGAGGTAGAGATGAAGCGGTTTGCAACTGCCCTTGCTGTGTTGATTTTTTTAAGCGGCTGCACAACCACAAATATAGAAAGAAAATACGCATCTATGCCTGAATATGTTAGAGAGGCTCCTTCTGTAAAACCCAAGGTTGTTCACCATGAAGGCTCTCTGTGGAATGCCAATTCAGACAACCTTTTTGCCGATATAAAGGCAAGGCATGTTGGAGATATTGTAACAGTTGTTGTGAAGGAGCAGGCAGAAAGCGTTAACTCAACCTCTGTAAAAACTCAGCGCAGCTCAAGTGGTGGCAGTGGCCTTACTACATTCATTGGTTTACAAAACAAGCTATTTAAAGCATTTAATGTTCAGCCTGGAGAAAATGGGCTGTTTAATGCTTCAAGTTCGAGTAAATATGCAGCAAGCGGTGAAAATAAGGCAAATAATGAGTTAACAGCAACGATAACGGCAAGAATTGTGAAGGTTTTGCCAAACCATAAGCTGTTTATAAGAGGTGAAAAGCAAATATATACAAACGGTGAAGAAAACACGATTATTTTAACAGGCATAATTGATGAGTATCAAATAGCTGCAGATGATACGATCGATTCTCAATACATTGCAGATGCAAAGATATTCTATAACGGAAAAGGCATTGTAAGTTCAAGCAAAAATGAAGGATGGCTTGCAAAACTCTGGCAGCTTATCAGGCCTTTTTAGGAGGTAGATATGAAAAAACTAATCACTGCTGTATTTGTGTTGCTTTTTGGTATAAATGCATTTGGATTTGAGGTAAAAATCGGCGATGTAACAAATGTTGTTGGGGTTAGAAATAACCAGCTTGTGGGTTATGGCCTTGTTGTTGGCCTTGCAGGGACAGGCGATGGCACAAGTTCCTATTTCACAGTCCAGTCGATAGCAAATGCCCTTAAACATTTTGGTGTTACACTCTCAAGCTCTGCCATGCAGAGTTTGCAGGTTAAAAATATTGCAGCTGTGCTTGTTACGGCAACACTGCCGCCATTTGCAAAGCAGGGTGATAGAATCGATGTCACTGTTTCGTCAATAGGCGATGCAAAGAGTCTTCAGGGCGGCACATTGATTATGACGCCTTTGAAAGGCCCCGATGGAAAGGTTTATGCAGTAGCTCAGGGTCCTGTCTCGATAGGTGGTTATAACATGGGTGGCGGTGCAACAAAGGTTAGAAAGAATCATCCTACAGTTGGAAGGATTCCAAACGGTGCTATTGTTGAAAATCAGGTGGATGTAGATATCAATTCAAAAAGTAGCTTTATGCTGGCTTTGAAAAGTCCTAATTTTACAATGGCAACAAGGGTTGCAGAGGCTATAAACAGATTTTACAGAAGACAGATGGCTTTTCCTGTAGATGGTGGGAGCGTGAAGGTTGTTGTGCCGCCTCTTTATAGGGGTGATGTTGTTGAGTTGATTTCTCAAATCAATCAACTAAGCGTGAATCAGGTTTCTGTGCCACGAGTTGTTTTAGATGAAAAAACAGGGACTGTTGTGGTTGGTGGTGATGTAACCGTTGAGCCTGTAAGTATCTCACACGGCAATTTAACCGTTACGATAACAACTACAAAAACCGTTTCTCAACCAAATCCATTGGCTGGTGGAAAAACAACCACCGTTGCCAATAAAAAGGTTAATGTGGAAGAAGGAAAAGGTAAGTTTCTCACTTTTCCAAAAGGCGCCACTGTTTCACAACTTGTGCAGGCGTTAAACAAAGCCGGTGCAACGCCAAGGGATATGATGGCAATATTTCAGGCTTTGAAGGCTGCTGGTGCCTTAAATGCAGAGCTGGAGATGATGTGATGATGAGCATAAGCATGGATAAAATGATACCTATAGAAAACAAGATCAATAATATCGAAAATACCTATAAACTCAAAGAAGCCTGCAGGCAGTTTGAGGCTTTGTTTATATCTCAGTTATTAACAGAGATGGAAAAAGGCATTCCTCAAGATCCTATTGTAAAAAACAATGCAGCCAACTCAATTTATAAGTTTATGTATATAAATGCATTGAGCCAGAAAATGTCTGAAACATCACCGTTTGGTATAGCAAAGACTTTGTTTAATTCTTTAAAAGCCTACATAGAATACAAAACACATCTGCCCAAAAATATTGAAAATAAACCGATTAAATTACATAAAGATTCTTTTGAGTTTAAGCCACTTAAAAAGAAGGGATTTATGGATTTATCCGCCGATAAAATGAAGATGATTAAATCTATAGTAAAACAAGCCTCTCAAAAATACCATGTTCCAGAAAAGTTGATTTTGAGCGTGATTAAGGCCGAATCTGATTTTAATCCAGAGGCTATATCAAAAGCTGGTGCTATCGGTTTGATGCAGCTTATGCCTCAGACGGCAGTTGAGCTTGGTGTTAAAAACATCTGGGATATAAGGCAAAATATTATGGGTGGCGTTAAATATCTATCTAAGTTGTTGGGTGAGTTTAAAGATTACAAAAAAGCTATAGCTGCATACAACGCAGGAGCTGGTAATGTTAAAAAATACAACGGTATACCCCCGTTTAGGGAGACTCAAGGGTATGTTAAAAAAGTGCTTGCCTATATGGAGCAATTTCACTAAAGTTTTGGGGATTTCTGCCGATTAAATAGGTAGAAAACAAGGAGGTGTAGCGATGAAGATTGATGCCTACCTAAGCGGGGTTATAGAGAAATATGTCAAGCAGTCAAAACAGCAAAAGGTAGATAAGGTTGATATAAAACAGCCAAAGGAAAAACCTTCTGAAGGGCAAACCAAGACGCTTGATAAGGTAGAGATCTCGTCTGAGGCAAAACTCCTTGCGGATATCAAGGCAGATGAAGACAGAAGAGCCGATAAGATTAAACAAATTAGATCGCAGATAGAAAATGGCACCTACAAGCCTGATCTGGAAAAATTAGCCAAATCGATTTTGAAGGAGTGGAAGGGTGAGTAGTTTATTAAACCTTGAAGGTGTTTTGAATGGATTGATAGAACTATACGAAAAATTGGTAGAGCTAACCGAAAAGGAAAGGGAATATTTAATAAACATAGATGGCGAGGGGCTTGAAAAACTCACAAAACAGAAACAGCTTATTGCTGATGAGCTTGAAAGTAAAAAAAGTCAATTAAAAGAGATTCTTTCCTTATACGATGCAGAAAATATCAGCGAGTTTTTGTTTATTGTGAGTGAAAACAGAGAGGTTGACCATCTGCGTATGCTTAACGGAAAACTGCAAAAAACAATCGATAAGTTTGTGCTAAAGAGCAATGTCAATAAGATGATAGCAACAGAGAATCTTCAGTTCTTTAACGGTTTATTAAATCTATATGGTTCTTTGTTTTCTAAAGAAAATTACGATAAAAACGCTCAAACTCCTATCAACGCTCAAATTATGAGTGTGAGGGTATAGATGCCCACAATTTTTGATGCCTTAAACATCGGTGTTAGTGGATTATATGTCAACAAAGCAGCAATAAATGTTACAGGTAATAATGTTGCCAATGTAAACACGCCTGGATATTCCCGTGAAAGGGTCGATATACTGCCATCTATGCCGATGATCTCTTATGCGGGTGTGTTTGGTAGTGGTGCTGAGGTTTCACAGGTCATAAGTATGAGAAATACATTGATCGATAAACGCGTAAGGGTGGCCAATCAGGATATGAGCTATTACGATAAGCTCAACAATGCATTGGATGAGGTTCAGAGTGTTTTCAACGAGGAAAACGGCGTGGGTTTAAAAGGCGCTATGGAGCAATTTTTTAACGCCTGGCATGCTTTATCTTTAAATCCTGACCTTCAGACGGCAAGACAGCAGGTAATCGAAAAAGGTTTAACACTTTCAAAGGCCCTTCACGATTCATATTCTGCGCTAAATCAGATAAGAAACGGCCTTGATAATGAGGTAGCATACACAGTTAATGAGATAAACTCTCTAACCAAAAGAATTGCTCAGCTTAACTACGAAATAAAAAAAGCTGAGCTTGGAGATAAGGATCATGCAAATACCTTAAGGGATGAGCGCAGTGTGTTGCTGCAAAAGCTTTCAAGCTATGCAGATGTAACTATTTTAGAAGGTTCTTATGATAAAAATACAAAACCCGAAATGACTATTTTGCTTGGTGGAATGCCGCTTGTTTCGGGGAAGGATTACAATACTTTAACGGTGGGCAAACTAAACGGTTCTGAATATAACAGGGTATATTTTGTCAACGGTGGCCAGAAGGTTGATATTACAGATAGAATTAAAAATGGTCAGTTGGGTGCAACGCTATATTTGAGAGATAAAATGTTACCTGAATATATAGATAAAGTAAACGAGATCGGCTCAACGCTTGTTCAGGAAATTAATAAGATTCATTCAGCTGGAGCGGGTTTGACACCCTATTCGTCTGTTGAGGGTGTTTATAATGTTGATCCCAATGCCGCATTGAGTGTTAAAGCTGCAACAGGTCTTGATATTGCAGTTAAAACGGGTTCTTTTAAGCTAAAAGTGGTTGACCAGTACGGCAAAGAGGTGGGTGTTTTTAGTATCCCTGTAAACAGCGATGATCACCTAATAAAAAGGGATAGTAATGACACCCATTCGTTGATTGATAGATTTAACTCCATAATGCAGGGTTATGCTCAGATGAGTGTCTCCCCGGCTGGAAATGTCCAGATAACCGCTGAAAATGGTTATAAGTTTGCGTTCACATACGATTCTTCAAGCTTTTTAGCTGCTGTTGGAATAAACACCTTTTTTGTGGGGCATAATGCAAAGGATATCGATGTAAGCAGGATTTTGCAGGATGATCCAAGTAAGATTGCAGCAGGTAAAACGCTTAATCCCGGCGATAGCTCAAATGCTCAACAGGTTGCCCAGGTTCAATTGGATAAGGTGATGGACAACAATACACAAACAATCGATGAATACTACAACGCATTTTTGGGCTCGATTGGCTCAACAAAACAGCGGTTTGATGAGATTTATAAGGCAAAACAGGCGGTTTATCAGCAGCTAAAAACCACACAGCAGTCGCTTGAAGGTGTTTCACTGGATGAGGAGGCTGCAAATCTTATTAAATTTCAAAGGGCTTATCAGGCAAATGCCAAGTTTGTTTCTGTTGTTGATCAAATGACATTAACATTGATTAACATGGTGCAGTAATGAGGATTACGGATAATATTCTTTTTAATAACTTTTTATTCAATATAAACAAGATAAACGAAAAGGTGTTTAAAAATAATGAGATGATGTCAAGCGGCAAGAGATTGCTTGATCTATCCAGTGATCCGATTGCGCTTTCTAAAGTGCTTTCACTTAAAGATATCAATATGAGATTTGACCAATATGTGACGAATATCAATTCGGCAAACGCTTATTTAGATGCTGAGGATACGGCACTTTCCAATGCGGATAACCTTTTGCATAAAGCAGGTGTTCTACTTGTTGATGGAGCAAATACAATAAACAACGACCTTGCAAGTAGAACAGCTATAGCGGAGAATTTAGACGCCATCAAAGATGAGCTTGTGGATTCTGCAAATACGGTTTTTCAGGGTAAATATCTATTTTCTGGTACCAAAACCGATACAAAGCCGATTCAGAATTTGCCCAATGAGGCAACGGTTGTTGATAAGCAGCTAAGCGGTGATATTAAAGATATAAAAATAGCCTCAGTAGAAAACTTTGAGGATATAAACCAGCTTGAAGATGATAACTATCAGGTAAAGATTCAAAACGGCATTTTGCATCTATGCAGGGGTGACTGCTCAAACCCTCAGAATTATGTGCCGATAGATGCAGATTTTTCCAATGAAGCTGAAGCAGGTGGTAATAAGCTTGCGACCTATATCGATTTAAACGACCCCAAGGTTAAGGAAAAGATAGAAAATGGGCAGTGGCTGGATACAGGCAGGGGTTTGAAGATAAAGATAGAGCTTAACTCACCCTCCAGTGATATTAATTCTATTAACTCCACAGTTTCTCTTAATTATAAATCCGGTGGCAGAAATGTTTATATGGGTGATGAAAATACACGGGATGTGGAGTATTCCGATAAACTCACAAGTCCTATTAATATTACAGCCAAGGATATCTATAAACCCACAAATCAAACATTGAAGAATCAAAACGAGCTGATCGATGAGACAACGGGCGATAATATAACAAAATCGGCTAAACTTGTAGATGTGGATTTGCCCCCTGAATTTGCAAAGGCGATTGAGAATGTTGCGCAGGCTACAAATACAGATTATAGGCTTAAAGTTGGAGACAAAATCGTTATTACAGGCACTGACCATGACGGGAATCTGGTTAAAGGAACATTTGATATTACATCGAATGCAGATATAAATACACTTTTGAGTTTTGCAAGGGGTCTTGATAGCATTGAGGTATTAGATACAAACAAGGCTTTTAAGACTTACGCTCAAAGAAGCATAACATCTGCAACAAAGCTTAGTGAAATAAATGATCCCAACATAAATGCGGCGATTAGCTCAACTTTGATTTTGAGAGGGTTTGACCATTCTGGCAATAGCGTTGCTGTAAGTTTTGCACTCCAATCATCAACGACTATTGGCTCAATAGCTCAGGCAATTGCTACAAATTTTGATGCTGATGTTAGAATTAATCATGGAAAAATAGAGATTGAAGATAACCATTCAAGCAAAAGCGACCTTAAGGTTTATGCATTTACAAAAAACTCAAAAGTGCCGATTTTTGGAAGCTTTGATGAGGTCAGCTTGGGTGGCAGTGGTGGATTTAAAGATGTTGATACTGAGGTTAAGGATGGCAGGATTTACTTTAAAGATAAAAGGCCATCCACAAGCAGGTTTAATATCAATTTCAGCGTTGTTGACAGTGGAGGAAACTTAAAGCCGGATATTTTTGGCGTTTTTAATATAGATAAACTGGGCAGAGGTGTTGATACTTTCAGAGCGATTGAAAATGCCAGCTATGCTTTAAAAAATCCCAACTCTCTCAATCAAATCAGCAAGCCTTCCAGCTGGCAGGATATTTCAACAATGCAGGTTAAAATTACCGGTAAATATTTAGGCAGCAAAAACGACCAATGGAGTGTGAAGGTTGCTAAGGTTTCAAATACCCAGTCTACACATTTCAATGCAATAAGCAAACAGCAGATAGAGGCAATAGCAAACAGTTTATCAAATAATGAAAGCAAAAATGTTGGTATGTTTGAGGTGGATGACTCAAAGGGTAATGTTGTTGCTGTTGTGAGTCTTGATGTAGGAAAAGACGATAGCGGCAAATATTACTATACAATCAAAACCAAAAAACCGCAGGATCCATCAAAGCAGATCGATTATTCAAAGATCAGCTCAATAGATATGATCAGTGGAACAACGATTTATAACATTAAAAATCAGGGTATATCAACGACGACTCAGCTTGCCGATAAGCTGTTTGGTGGACTGAATGGAATTGTGATTCAAACAGAGGATGCAAAAGCCGATGCTGATTTTAGTAATACAACTGTAAACGGCATACCCGGCGTAAAGTTGAATTTTTTAGGGCCCAAGGATGCCAATGTTCCTGCTGTTTTTCAAAAGGGTGATAGTTTTTCGTTTAAACTAACAAACGCTGTTGAGCAGGCTTTAGGCAAGGTGAAGGATGCGCTGGATCAAGTTTTGACATCGCGTTCAATTATCGGTGCAAGAACAAACAGGTTTCAGCTTGCTATGGATAGGGTAAGGTATATTAAGCTTTCCAACACAAAAACGATTTCTGAGCTTGAGGATGCCAATATTGCCGATGTATTTTCTGAATTTAAACGCAATCAGATTGTTATGCAGGCCACGCTTGAAGTGGGTGCAAAACTAACCTCCAATAATCTTTTTAATTATATACAGTAGTTGACTTAATAAAAATTTTTAGCTATAAATAAGTCATGGAAGCAATCAAGAATGATGATAAGAAGTTGTTTGGTGATTTTGCAGTTTTAGCCTGCGGCCTTGATGAGGATAAGCATAGGGCTTTTCTTTCAGTTGCAAAGGATTTTTCTGGTGATTTAAAGGTTGTTTTTGCAGCCGATGGCAGTGAGAATAAAACGCTTTCGGAGTTATTTAAGCTTGATGATTTATACGGTTTTTTAAAACCATCCTTAATGCCAAAGGCCTTGATAATGAGCGGTTTTAGACAAAATCAGCTGCTTGAGTTTATAGAAAAGGTCAAGCATGCCTTGATAGGTTTTGAGCTTATGGCTGTCTTGACACCAATCAGTGTTAAATGGAAGCTTAGTGATTTATTAAATGAGTTAAAAAAAGAAGCAGAAGAATTCAAAAGGAGGAGAGAAAATGAGAGAGATGACAAAAAAAGCACTACTTGATGCATTTGCCGGTGAGTCGATGGCTCACATGAAGTATCTGGCATTTAGTGAGGTTGCACAGAAGGAGGGTTATCCAAATATTGCAAAATTGTTTAAGGCTATTGCCTATGCTGAGCAGGTACATGCCACAAACCACGCAAAAGCTTTGGGTTTAATAGGTAACACGCAGGAAAACTTAAAAGAGGCCATGGCTGGTGAAAATTTTGAGGTTAATGAGATGTATCCAGCCTACGATGCGATTGCAAAGCTACAGGAAGAAAAACAGGCAATGCGATCCATCCATTATGCACTTGAAGCTGAAAAGATTCATGAGGAAATGTACAACGACGCATTGAAAAAGGTTGAAAACAAAGAGGATGAGACAATAGATAAGGTTTATGTTTGCCCTGTTTGTGGTTTTACAGCAATAGGGGATCTTGATATAGATAAATGCCCTGTCTGCGGTGTGCCTGTTGATAAATTCGTCAAATTTGAGTAGCCTATTTTAAGTAAAAAGGAAGAATTTTTTTATACGCCTCTGCGTGGGGTTTTTCGGCGCAGAGGTAGTCTAATTTTTTAAAGTAATTCTTTGTTTGGTTTTCTGCCTGTTTTAGGTAATTAATCGTTTTTTCTATAAGCGGTTTTGTTTTCTGATAAGGAGCTTTATTTAGTATTGCAAATAGATGTTTTCTACAAATCATGGCATCTGATCTGAGGTATCTGGATAAAAAAGACTCATCGGAGATGTTCTGTATAAAAAAATCCACAAGCAGCTCTTCAATCCGCTTTTCCTCTATGCAAAATCTGCATTCTTTGGAAATCTCACCTTTTAAAAGCTTTTTTGGGGTTTTTTGCCTATCTAATAACTTGTTAAACAGCTTTAGATCGCTTTCAATAATAGGTTCAAATGTGTTAAAGAGCCTGTTTTGGAGGTTTAGTAGGATTGGTCTGTGTCTTTGGCAGATATTGATGTTTTCCTGTAGTGTTTTGATTGAACTAAAATTTCTAAAACCTTCCATTTCAAACCAGAAGAGAAATTCCTCAAAGCGTTTGTCTTTGAGATAACAGATAGGGCAACCTTTTTGGGCAAATGTTTCTATAAATAGCTCTTTTTCCATCTAACTATCGTTTTTTACTATTTCTATGTCGAAGGCTTTAATCTGGTAGTTTGATGTTGACACATATTCAAATTCTCTATCGGGATACAAAAGTGTCATAAAAGCAGCAGCGGTGGATGCTATTTTTTGTCCGCCTGTGATGTCTAATATTACATCTTTATTTTTAATGCCATCCTGTTTGAGTTTGTCAAATATCTCCTCAAAAAACACGCCAAGAATAGCTAAAGAGATACCCACAAGTAAAATCCCTTTTAATTTATTATTTTCAAAAAGCAAGTTTTCAACCCCATCGGGCAGCCATCCAGAAATACCAAGGAACAAAAGCACCACTACAAAACCCCACAAAGCCATTTTTTTATCCTGTATTATGAATCCCATCTGTGGAAAGAGGGCTTTAGCTATATGGAGTTTTGTTTTTCTTTGCACTTTAGCCTCCCTTCAATAAAGTTTGAATTTATCTTTTTTAATATTACAATTTATGTATGGATTGCAAGGAAATTTTAAAAAAGCTTGCCATTGACCATACATCCTCCTCAACAACCATAGCTTTAAAAATGATAGATTGCGCTGTTGATATGTTTGGAGATGATACACTTGTTTTGCTTGTTGAAAAAATAGCTAAAAGACAAAAATCTATGGCCGTTGTTGTTAATGTGGCAGATAGAATTATATCGTCTAATTCTAAAGAGGGGCTTGTAAAACTCAAAAATGAGTTTGCAAAAGCCGAAGAGGAGGCTGTTGGCCAGGCATTTGAACATTTAAAACGCTATAATTTTATAGCCACAATCTCCTATTCAAAAAGCGTATATGAAACGATATTAAAGGTTAGACCCAAAAAGGTTTTTGTTTCTGTTGGACACCCAGCAAGAGAGGGCGAACTGCTTGCTGAAAATCTTTTAGGAGAAAAAATTGATGTATTACTGTTTGAGGATGCCGCATACGGTGTTGTTGCTGATGAAGTTGACTGCTTTTTGGTTGGCGCTGATGCTGTATTGGATGATGTGTTTGTTAACAAAATCGGAAGCCTATATCTTGCTTTGCTTGCCAGAGAGTTTAAAAAGCCGTTTTTTGTTGTTGCAAACAGGTTTAAGCGGTTAGAAGGCCCGTTAAAAAAATTATATGAAATCAGGCATATGGATAAGGATGAGATTAGCAGGCTTAGATGTGACAGGCTAAATCAATACTTTGAATATGTTCCTTTAAGATTTGTGGATAGATTATTCGATGGAGGTTAGAAATGGATTTTTTGTTTGGACCAGTGCCATCGCGCAGGCTTGGATTGAGTTTGGGAATAAATATCGTGCCCTATAAAACCTGCAGCTATAATTGCATTTACTGCGAAGTTGGTAAAACAACAAAACTGTGGGCAAAAAGGGAACGTTTTTTTGATCCATCATTGATTGAGGCTGAATTTGAAAAGAATATAGATAAGGTTGGTAGAGTTGATTTTGTAACATTTTCAGGAAGTGGTGAGCCAACGCTGAATAAGGATATTGGCAGGTTGATCAGGTTTGTAAAGAAAAAAGGCTATCCTGTGGCCGTGCTTACAAACGGTAGCTTGATGTTTATGGATGAGGTTAGAGAGGAGCTTGCTTTAGCCGATGTTGTTGTGCCAAGCCTTGATACGGCTGTTTATAGAAGTTTTTTGAAGCTCAACAGACCCCATACATCACTTGACCTTGAGACTATTATTGCAGGTATTGCCAAATTTTCCCACTCCTTTTTGGGTCAATTGTGGCTTGAGGTGTTGTTTGTTAAAGGTATAAACGACTCAAAAGAGGAGCTTGATGCCCTTATTAAAGCGATAAATTACATCCAGCCTACAAAAACCCAGATAGGCACGGTTGATAGACCACCAGCACTGCCCTGGGTGGAAAAACTCAGCGATGATGAGATGATGGATATTTATCTTTATCTTTCTGCGAAACTATCGGTTGAGGTTGAGCTGATTGGTAACTTTAACAAGGAAAACGACAAGTTTTATGAGGATATAGAAAATTCAATAGTTAAGCTGATCAATATCAGACCCTGTTCAAAAGAGGAGCTTGCAAGGATTTTTTCCATAGAGGAGGAGAAGGTGGAGCTGATTGTAGAGGCTTTTATTAAAGAAGGCAAGGCGTTTGAATATGAATACGGGGGAAAGTTGTTTATAACCGGCAGTATGGCAAGGATTGCACATTTGGGTGTTTAATTGCTTGTTAAGTTGAATTTAATTTCATATACTAAACAAAAACCCTTGGACAGGAGGATGAGTTATGGTTCACTACAGTGAGTTGGGATTTGTTAATACAAAAGAGATGTTTAAGGATGCCATGGAAAATGGATATGCCGTTCCTGCTTATAACTTCAACAATATGGAGCAGCTTCAGGCTATTATTACAGCCTGCACACTAACACAATCGCCTGTTATATTGCAGGTTTCAAAAGGCGCAAGAAAATATGCCAATCAAACGCTTCTAAGATGGATGGCACAGGGTGCTGTGGAGTTGATGAAGGAAATTGCAAGGGAAAACAACTTAAAAGAGATTCCCATTGCGTTACATCTTGACCATGGTGATAGTTTTGAGCTGTGCAAAAGCTGTATAGAGATGGGCTTTTCATCTGTTATGATAGATGGTAGCCATCTGCCTTATGATGAAAATGTTGAAATAACAGCAAAAGTCGTTGAGTATGCCCACAAGTATGATGTAACTATTGAGGGTGAATTGGGTGTGCTTGCAGGTATCGAGGATGATGTAAAGGCAGAAAAGAACATCTATACAAACCCTGATGATGTTGAGGATTTTGTGAATAAAACAGGTGTTGATTCACTTGCCATAGCCATCGGAACATCTCATGGTGCATACAAGTTTAAGGTAAAACCCGGTCAGCAGCCACCGCCATTGAGATTTGATATACTTGAGGAGGTTGAAAGGAGGATCCCTGGTTTCCCCATTGTTTTACACGGTGCATCAAGCGTGCTGCAGGAGTATGTGCAGATAATCAATAAATACGGCGGTAATCTTTAAGGTGCTGTTGGTGTTCCTGAGGATCAGCTCAGAAAAGCTGCAAAAAGTGCCGTTTGCAAAATCAATATCGACTCTGACGGTAGACTTGCTATGACGGCAAAGGTTAGAGAGGTGTTATGGACTCAACCCAAAGAGTTTGATCCAAGAAAATATCTTGGTCCTGCACGAGAGGAATTGATAAAGATGTATATGCGCAAAAACAAAGAAGTCTTAGGTAGTGCAGGAAGGGTAAAATAGAGGTGCCTATGCGTAGTTATACAAGGTTGTTACTTATATCTATGGTTGGTTTTGGTGTGGGGATGGGGATTATTTTCCCTATCTTCACATCCTATTTTGTTACATTTAAAAAAGGTTTTGAGTTGATATTTATATTTTCCTGCATTATCGCTGGAGTGATTGTGGGCTTGAGTGCTTTTTTTATAGCCAAAAAGGTAATTTTTTCTCAATTGAACTATCTTGCTAAAAATCTTGGAGAGATTGAAAAGAAGAATTTGACGGTAAGGATAGATAAAAGAGAGCTTCTGAATTCAGAGGATGAATTGGGTGTGCTTGCCAATGTGTTTAACCTTGCTGTAGAAGCCCTGGTTGATGTTATAAAACATACTTACGAGCTTGTGGGTTCTGTTGAAAAGCTCTCTGAGAATGTTTATGCAAAAACCCACAATATAAAGCAAAACAGTGATAGCGTGCTTGATGCAGCCTCACAGATCCGAATAGCTGTGGAAAACTTATCTTCATCGTATAATTCTTTAATAGATGAGCTTTCAAATTTAAAAGAAGGGATTGAGGCTTCAAATGACTCCCTGAATAATAACTTTTCCTTGACGCTTTCAAATATAAAGTTTGTTGATTCTTTACTTGAAATGGTTGAAAGAATTAAAGAAAAAGCACAGAGTCTTGATGATGTTGTTGGTGGTATTTTAAAGACAGTGGATATAATCGATGACATTGCCCAGCAGACAAACCTTCTTGCTTTAAACGCCGCAATTGAGGCAGCAAGAGCCGGTGAGGCCGGACGTGGTTTTGCCGTGGTTGCAGATGAAATCAGAGAGTTAGCTGAAAAAACCCAGAAATCTACGGCAGATATTGCTGAGATGATAAAGGTGTTGACAAATACATCATCCCAGCTGACAAATAGCATAAAACTTATCAGTGAAAAAACCGTTGAATCAAAAGAGAATAATGAGGCGCTTAAGGATGCCATGGAAACTGTCAAAGAGATGACAGCAGAAGCAAACGATAGATTGCAGCGTTTCTTTAATGAGCTTGAAAATGTTGCTGCAGGGGTTGAAGAAACAAACGCTCAACTTTCGGCTTTAGACAGAGTTGAAGAGAACAAAAGATTTATGGATGAGATTGTGGATAACTTAAGAAGACTCAAGGGGGAGATTGAAAACCTGGATAATTATCTTAAAGGCTTCAGGATTTGAGTATGATAAAGGTTAGAGAGGTTTTAGAGTTAGAAAATACAATTGAGTTTAAAAGTGATGTATCAGACTCAAAAAGGCTTAAATACAGGGCAAATTACGGTTTTGTAAGAAGTTTGTGTAAAATAGATGTAGAGGATGTTAAAGAAGCTGCAGAAGAGTTTGAAGAGTTTGAGAATTTTGTGCAGGTTGGTATAGGTGGCTCGGCTTTGCCTGCAACTGCAGCTTTATCATTCTTAGGAGGGATTTATTCAAATTACACAAGCAAGAAACGCTATTTTGTGCTTGATAACATTGACCCAGAAAGAATTGAGTTTATTTTAAATTTAAATCTTGAAAAAACACTGTTTCATGTTGTTTCAAAAAGTGGCTCAACAATTGAGACGATAGCGCAATTTTCGACCATCTATAAACATTTAACTAAAATCTTTGGCAACAAAGCACATAAACATTTTGTGTTTACCACTTCAGATAAGGGTTTTTTGTATGAATTTGCACAAAAAAACAATATCAAGACTTTCTTAATCCCGGAAGAGGTGGGTGGTAGATACAGTGTTTTTACGCCTGTTGCTGTTTTTCCTTTAGCCTTTTTTGGATATGATGTTGATGGTTTTATTGAAGGTGGCAAAACAGCTGTGAGAGGCTATAGAAACGGCTTTGGCCTGCCAAACGATTTTGCCCTTTTTGCTGTTGAAAACTATAAAGAAGGCAAAAATATGCTTGTGTTTTTTGCCTATAAAGATAGATTGGCTAAAATAGGCGAGTGGTTCAGACAGCTGTGGGCAGAGAGTCTGGGTAAAAATGGAAAAGGTCAGACGCCTATTGAGGCAGTTGGTGTGACAGATCAGCATTCCCAGCTGCAGCTTTATCAGGATGGTCCTTCAGATAAGGCTTTTGTTTTTGTTGATATGCCCTGTAAAACGGATTTCGCTGTTGATGATAAAACAATCTGGCAATACAAAACAGGTTCATTATGCAAAATTATGGAGATTGAAAAAAACGCAACACTTAAGGCTTTGAAGGAAAAAGGTCTGGCTGTATCAGAATTGTTTTTAAAAAGAACCGATGAGTTTGGACTTGCAAGCTTGTTGATGCTTTTGATGATAGCAACGGCAAAGGCTGGAGAGCTTTTAGGTGTAGATCCATTCGATCAGCCGGGTGTGGAAAAATCAAAGAAATATGCAAAAGAGGAATTGAAAAATGGGTGAAATGGCTTATAAAACACGTATTTACTACGATGATACCGATGCTGGTGGTGTGGTTTATTATGCCAATTATCTAAAATATTGCGAAAGGGCAAAGCAGGAATTTTTTTTAAGTAAGGGCTGCGATCTGTTCAAACTTCATAATGAAGGCATCTATCTTGTGGTCAGTGAGGTAAAAGCAAAGTATAAAAAGAGCTTAAAACTTGGCGATGAGGTAGAAGTTTCTGTTGCCTTAAAAAATATAAAAAGAGCCTCTGTTGAGCTTTTATTTGAAATAAGAAATGGTGATGGTGATTTAGCCGCAGAGGTTGAGATATTATCGGTTAGCGTTGATAAGGATTTAAAAATAGTAAAACTACCCGAGTGTATTAGCAACTTGACATAGTCTATTTTTTGTTAATAATCTTTCAAAATTTTGCAGGGAGGCTGTTATGGCAAGAAGAAGTGATATAATGATAAAGGGTCCCCAAAGGGCGCCTCACAGGTCTTTGTTTAAAGCTGATGGTTATACGGATATTGAACTAAACAGGCCGATAATAGCAATTGCTAACTCATACAACACAATTGTTCCAGGTCATGTTCATATGCAGCAGCTTGTTGAGGCTGTCAAATACGGTATCTATATGGCAGGTGGCACACCCATTGAGTTTAATGTGATTGGCGTTGATGATGGTATAGCAATGGGTCATCTGGGTATGCATTACTCTCTGCCTTCAAGGGAGCTCATTGCAGACAGTGTTGAGACAATGGTTAACGCTCATCCGGTAGATGGTCTTGTTATTTTGCCTGCCTGCGACAAGATAGTTCCAGGTATGATGATGGCTGCAGCAAGGGTTAATATTCCAGCAATTATGATATCCGGTGGGCCGATGCTGGCTGGAAGGTTTTCAGGAACCGACATAGACCTTGCTCAGGTTTTTGAGGCCGTTGGAAAATATGTTAACGGTGAGATTACAGAAGAAGAACTGAGGGCTGTTGAAGAAGCTGGTTGTCCATCATGCGGCTCATGCTCTGGCATGTATTCTGCAAACTCCATAAATTGCATCAGTGAGGTGCTTGGTCTGTCTTTACCGGGTAACGGTACAATCCCGGCACCGATGGCTGCAAGGGTAAGACTTGCAAAGTTAGCCGGTATGAAGATTGTGGAGCTTGTTGAAAAAGGTATCAAGCCACGCGATATAATGACAAAAGAGGCTTTTTTAAATGCCATTGTTGCAGATATGGCTATGGGATGCTCGACAAACACCGTCTTACATCTGCTTGCCATTGCAAACGAGGCTGAGGTTGACTTAACGCTTGATGATTTTGATAAACTAACCGATAAGGTGCCGGATCTGTGCGCATTTTCTCCTGTTGGTCCGTATCATCTGCAGGATTTAGATGAAGCTGGTGGTATGATGGCGCTTTTGAATAGACTTGAGCCTTTGGGTTTGCTTAATCACGATTGTATTACAGTGAGCGGCAAAACGATCTATGAGAATTACAAAAACGCCCGTGTTTACAGGGATGAAGTGATAAGACCACTTGATAAACCATATTTCCCAAGAGGCGGTTTGACTATCTTGAAAGGCAATCTTGCACCGGATGGTGCTGTTTTGAAGCAATCCGGCGTAGATGTATCTATGAATAAATTTGTTGGCAGGGCACGTGTATTTGATTCTGAAGAGGAAGCTTTGAAGGCAATATTTGCAAAGGATATCCATAAAGGCGATGTTGTTGTTATAAGGTATGAGGGTCCTGCTGGAGGCCCTGGAATGAAAGAGATGCTTCAGCCAACCAGTGCCATAGCAGGCATGGGGCTTGATAAGGATGTTGCTTTGATAACCGATGGTAGATTTTCTGGTGCAACAAGAGGTCTGTCTGTGGGTCATATTGCACCTGAGGCAGCAAGGGGCGGTTTGATCGGTTTAATAGAAGAGGGTGATAAAATAGAATTTGATGTTGAAAATAAAACGATGAATCTGCTTGTTGATGAGAAAACGATTGAGCAAAGAAGAAAGAATTTTAAACCAAAACCACCAAAAATAACAAAGGGATGGCTTGCAAGATACGCTAAAATGGTAGGTTCAGCTGCAAAAGGAGCTGTTTTAGAATACTAAAACGGAGGTTTTAAAATTGGAGAAGTACAATCCAGCAGAAATTGAAACAAAATGGCAAAAGATATGGGAAAAAGAGGGTGTATTTAAGGCAAGGGATTTTGATAAAAAGCCCAAATTTTATCAGCTTGAGATGTTCCCGTATCCATCTGGCAGAATCCATATGGGTCATGTGAGAAACTACTCAATCGGCGATGCAATAGCCCGTTATAAGTTTGCTAAAGGTTATAATGTTTTACATCCAATGGGCTTTGATGCGTTTGGACTGCCGGCTGAGAATGCTGCCATTGCCAATAAAACCCATCCGGCTAAGTGGACATATTCCAATATCGATTACATGATCAAGGAGCTTAAGCGGCTGGGATTTTCTTATGATTGGGATCGCCTCGTAATAACATGCGATCCTGACTATTATAAATGGGAGCAGAAGATCTTTATTGAGATGTTTAAAAAAGGCATGGTTTATAGAGCTAAAAGCACGGTAAACTACTGCCCAAGCTGCAAAACGGTGCTTGCCAATGAGCAGGTTGAAGATGGCAGATGCTGGCGATGCGGCAGCGAGGTTATACAAAAAGATATGGATGAGTGGTTTTTAAAGATTACAGATTATGCAGATAGGCTTCTTGATGATATGAAATTAATCGAAGAAGGCTGGCCGCAGAAGGTTTTAATCCAGCAGATAAACTGGATAGGCAAATCAAAGGGTGCATTTATTAAGTTTAAAATTGATGGCGTTGATGATTATCTTGAGGTGTTTACAACAAGACCCGACACACTTTTTGGTGCAACCTTTGTTTCTATAGCGCCCGATCATCCAAAACTTTCTAGGCTTGTTGATGATAAAAAGAAAGAGGAGCTTAAAGCGTTTGCTGAAAAGTTTAGAAAGTCTGAAAGGGATTTTTCTAAAGAGAAAGAGGGTATCTTTACAGGCGTTTATGTAATTAACCCTGCAACAAATGAAAAAATTCCACTTTATGCTGCAAACTTTGTTTTAATGGAGTATGGAACAGGTGTTGTAATGGCCGTGCCTGCCCATGACCAGCGTGATTTTGAATTTGCAAAGAAATACAACCTGCCTATCAGGATCGTTATTAAAGCCGAAGGTGTGCCAGATGAAGGCAAAAAGCTAACCGAAGCCTACACAGAAAGAGGCGTTTTGGTAAATTCAGCTGATTTTGATGGAATGGATAATGAGAAAGCCAAATGGGAGATCGTTGCATGGCTAAAGAAGAGAGGCCTTGCAAAAGAGGGTTATCAGTACAGGTTGCGTGACTGGAATGTTTCTCGCCAGAGATACTGGGGTGCACCGATTCCTGTTATTTACTGTCCAAACTGCGGTATAGTGCCCGAAAAGATAGAAAATCTACCCGTTAGATTGCCTGAAAATGTTGAGATAACAGGTGAGGGTGGCTCACCACTTGAAAAGGTTGAAGAATTTGTTAATACAACCTGTCCTGTTTGTGGAGCAAAAGCAAAAAGGGAAACCGATACATTTGATACATTTATGGAATCCTCCTGGTATTTTTTGAGGTATTGTTCTCCCAAGTATGAAAAGGATATCTTTGAAAGACAGAAGGTGAACTACTGGATGGATGTTGATCAATATGTTGGCGGCATTGAGCATGCCGTTATGCATCTTTTGTATGCGCGCTATTTTACCAAGGTTTTGCACGATTTAGGCTATACAGATTCAGTTGAGCCGTTTAAAAGGCTGCTTACACAGGGTATGGTTATAAAAGATGGCGCAAAAATGAGCAAATCTAAGGGTAATGTTGTTGACCCGGATGATATTATAAACAACTACGGTGCAGATACGGCAAGACTGTTTATTTTATTTGCTGCACCGCCTGAAAAGGATCTTGAGTGGTCGGATGAGGGTGTTGAGGGTGCTTATAGGTTTCTCAATAGACTGTGGCGTCTTGTTGTTAATTATAAAAATTTAAAGTCAAGAGATGTGGAAATAGACAGTGAGCGACTTAAGAAGCTCAACTATATGATTAACTTTACGATAAAAAGGGTTACTGAGGATTTTGAGGATTATCATTTTAATACTGCTATTGCGGCCTGCATGGAATTTGTAAACTTTCTGCAGGATTTTAAACCGCAAACTGACTCAGAAGAGGCTTTGTTTGCAAAGGCTTTGGAGGTTTTGCTTGTATTGCTTAATCCGATTGTGCCGCATATTGCCGAGGAGCTGTGGCAGATAAGCGGACATAGTGGCTTAATCGCCTATGAACAATGGCCTAAATATGACAGCAAAGCCCTTATAAAGGATAAAGTTACGATTGCCATAACGGTTAATGGCAAGCTAAGGGATACGATTGAAGCAGATGCAGGGCTTGGTGAGGATGAGATATTTGAAAAAGCTATTCAAAGTGCAAAGGTAAAAAGGCATATAGACGGCAAAACCGTTATTAAAAAAATCTATGTAAAAGATAAACTGCTCAATATTGTGGTGAAATGATGAAAAGATTGATATTGTTATTTGCTGTATTTTTGCTCAGCGGTTGCGCCTATAGCTTTGTGGGTCAGAATAATGCTGCTGTAGGTGGTATAAAGGCTATTTATGTTGAAAATATTGAAAATTTGACAACCCAGCCGAATCTGCAAACCTATTTTAAGGGAGATATTATAAACACTTTGAAATTAGATTCCAGGCTTAGCGTGGTGGATAAACAGCTTGCCGATGGGTTTTTAAAGGTGAAAATAATAAACTACTCGGTTAATCCTGTTTCGTTTTCACAGAGTGGCTTTGCATCACGATACCGCTGCAGTATTGTGGCTGTGTTTTCTCTGTTTGATAAAGATGGCAAGCCTGTAATAGATGAAAAGCAGATTGAGGAATCTGAAGATTTTGATGCAAAAGATCAGGTTTTGGCAACAGAGAAGGCGAAAAATAAAATATCCAAAGATGTATTAAAAAGTTTGGCTTTAAAACTCAGAGACGCTTTATTTGTTAATTTCTGATGAAGTTTTTGGTGCGCTGGGCGATAAATACCATAGCGCTGGGTATTGCGGTTGTTATAGTAAAGGGCGTAACGGTTAGTGGTATTGTTAGTTTATCAGTTGCAGCCCTGTTTATTGGATTATTAAACGCATCGCTAAGACCGATAATGATTATTCTTACGCTTCCGTTAAATATATTAACGATGGGCACATTTACACTTGTTATAAACACGATTATGATTTTGATTACCGCCCAAATTGTCAGAGGGTTTGATGTTAGTGGATTTTGGGCAGCATTTGTAGCTTCGCTGTTTATGAGTTTTGTTAGTTTTATTTTGAATATGTTTGTGGGGGAATAGGGTGTATGGGTGATATTCCGGCATTGAAGATGAAGGATAAGGTGGCAAAAATACCTATTATTCAGGGTGGAATGGGTGTTGGTATCTCACTTTCGAATCTTGCCTCAGCTGTGGCAAAAGAGGGTGCAATTGGTGTGATTTCTGCAGCTGAGATCGGTATGATTGAGGAGGATGATTTTTTTATAAATCCTCAACAGGCAAACGAGAGAGCGTTGAGAAAAGAGATCAAGAGGGCAAGAGAGAAAGCAGAAGGTGGTATTATCGGCATAAACATAATGGTTGCAATGAGTGAGTTTTACCGTCTTTGTGAGGTGGCCATTGAGGAGCAGGCTGACATTATATTTGCAGGTGCAGGTTTGCCCCTTGATATTCCTTACGAAAAACTTAAGGGTAGTAACACGGCTTTTGGTGTTATAGTTTCATCGGATAGAGCATGTAAATTAATTTTTAGATACTGGGATAGGCATTATAAAGATATCCCCGATTGTGTTGTGGTTGAAGGTCCTATGGCTGGTGGTCATCTGGGATTTAAACCTGAGCAGTTGTTTGATCCCGATTATGCACTTGAAAATATAGTTCCACCTATTATTGAAGCGGTGAAACCGTTTGAGAAGAAATATTCAAAGAAGGTGCCTGTGGTTGCAGCTGGTGGTATCTATACAGGTGAGGATATATATCGTTTTATTGATGAGATAGGTGTTGATGGCGTTCAGATGGGCACAAGATTTGTTGCAACCCATGAATGTGATGCTGATGTTAGGTTTAAAGAGGCTTACATAAAAGCAAAAAAAGAGGATGTGGTCATAATTAAAAGTCCTGTTGGTTTGCCAGGAAGGGCTATAAAGAACAAGTTTCTTGAAGAGGTTGAAAAGGGCAAGAAGCAGCCTTTTAAGTGTATCTGGCAGTGCTTAAAGGGTTGTGATTATAAAAAAGCCCCCTACTGTATAACGCAGGCGCTTGTCAATGCTCAAAAGGGGCGGTTTGCAGGCGGATTTGCCTTTGCGGGAGCCAATGTTTACAGGGTTGATAGAATTGTATCTGTTAAGGAGTTAATTCAAGAATTGATCGATGGTTATATATCAGCAAAAAGAAGAGCAGGTAAACATTGAGGGTATATTTTGAAAGTCTCGGCTGCCCAAAAAATACAGCAGATAGCGAGTTTATGCTGGGTCTTTTGAGGTTTAACAATGTTGAGATTGCAAAGTCACCTCAAGAGGCCGATTTTTTGGTTGTCAATACATGCGGTTTTATTGAGCCTGCCAAAGAAGAATCTATAGAAACCATACTTGAGCTTGCAGAATTTAAAAAATCAGATCCTTCAAAAAAACTAATAGTTTGTGGTTGTTTGTATGAAAGGTATAAAAATCAGCTAAAAACTCAACTGCCTGAGGTTGATGGTTTTGTTGGTGTAGGTGAGTTAGAAAAGATTATATCCTTTTTTGAAAATTCTAAGTTGCCTGATAAACCGTATTGCAAAAGGCGATCATTTTTTGTACCGCATATCGGCTATCTAAAGATTGGAGATGGCTGCTCTCACGGCTGCAGTTTTTGCGCTATCCCACTTATAAAGGGTACATTTTACTCAAGGCCCATAGATGAATTGACAGAAGAGGCCAGGCTGCTGGCAGAAAATGGGGTCAAAGAGCTGTATCTTGTGGCTCAGGATACTACGGCTTATTTAAGAGAACAAAATATAAAAAATGGCCTTGTAAGCCTACTTGAAAAACTTGAAGGGGTTGATAGCATTAAATGGATCAGGCTGCTTTATACCTACCCAAGTCTTATCAGTGATGAGCTTGTAGAGTTTATGTCAACCTCAAAAAAATTGGTTAGATACATCGATGTGCCGTTTCAGCATGTTAGTGATAGGCTGCTTAGTGATATGGGTAGAGAATACACAAGGAAAGATATAGAGCATCTTATTGAAAAACTCAGAGATAGGGTTAAAGGTATAGCAATAAGATCAACTTTTATCGTTGGTTTTCCAACAGAAAGGGATGAGGATTTTTTGGAGTTGGTTGATTTTATAGAGCAATACAGGCTTGATTGGGCAAGCTTTTTTGCCTACTACCATGAGGAAGGCACGCTGTCTTATAAACGGTTTGAAGACCTTGATGAGGAAATAAAACAGCAGAGACTTGAAGAGATTGAACTTTTAAATCTTCAAGTAATAGAAAACATTAATGAAACATTTTTAAATAAAAAATTTGAGGTAATTATTGATGGAGAAAGTGATAAAGAAGACTATCTTCAGGCTCGCAGCTACAGATCAGCCTATGAGATAGACGGTATAATTTACATTAAAAAACAGCCCCATTTAAAACCTGGCGATTTTGTAAGTGTGAGGATTTCTCAGGTAGAGGGCGTAGATGTGATTGGTATTGTAGAGGAGGAAAAATGAAAAAGGTTGTTTTGTTTGTTATAGTAGTGGTCTTTTTGGCTATTCAGTCTCATGCAGAAGTCTTAAGAATAGGTCTTTTGAAGATTGAGGATGTTGCACCTGTCGTAATAGCAAAGCAGAAGGGATTTTTCAAACAGGCAGGTTTAAATGTTAAAATAGTTTATTTTAATAGTGCTTTAGAGCGTGATGCAGCGTTAGAGGCTAAAAAAATAGATGCTGAAATTGCCGATCCAATTGCAGCTGTTCTGCTCAATGAGAGTGGATTTGGTGTGAAAATTGTATCGGTTGCTTTAGGTGTAAAACCAACAGAGGGAATCTTTAGCCTGCTTGCATCTCCTTCTTCAGATATAGAAAAACTCTCAGACCTTAAAGGAAAAACCGTTGCCATCTCAAGAAATTCGATTATTGAGTATGTGCTTGATAGGATTTTAAAACCACGCGGCATTAAGGTAAAAAAGGTTGAAATAAAAAAGATGCCTTTGAGGGTTGAAATGCTCCTTAAAGGGAGAGTTGATGCAGCGCTTCTGCCAGAACCTTTGGCTACCTATGCATTGATGCGAGGAGCAAAACTTATCTATTCCGATGCCTATTTTAAAAAGAGCATATCTCACACTGTCTGGGTTTTTAGAGCGAATTATTTAAAAAAACATCCCGATGTCTGTGTTAAGTTTAAAAAAGCATACAATAAAGCTGTCAAACTGATCAACAAAGATCCCAATAGATACAGAAAAACCATAGAGAAGATAGCAAGAGTGCCCAAACTGATAAAGAGCGATTACATTATTCCCCACTACACCCCTTTTGAGCGATTGAGATGTAGCGATTTTTACTCATATGTAAATTGGATGATGGAAAAGAAGCTTATTAATAGAGAACCTTCCTGCTGTGAAATTGAATATGCTTGTGGTAAATAATTTATCAAAGGTGTATGATGATGGTACAGCTGCTGTTGATTATATATCGTTTGAGTTTAAGAAAAATTGCTCATATGCAATTATAGGTCCATCGGGTTGTGGCAAATCTACATTTCTTTTGATGATGGCGGGGATTATAAAACCATCAACAGGTAGTATTGTTTTTGAAGGAAGAGAGGTTAATTCTGTTTTGGATAAATCCTCTGTTGTTTTTCAAGACCACGGGTTGTTGCCGTGGAAAAGCGTTTTCAAAAATGTTGAGCTGCCTTTGAAAATCAAACATATAGAAAAAAACAAAAGAAAAGAAAGGGTTGAGAGAATTTTAAAGGAGTTGGGGCTTGATGAGTTTAAAAACCATTTTCCCTACCAGCTTTCTATCGGTATGAGGCAAAAGGTTGCATTTGCCAGATCGTTTGTTGTTGATCCTGAGATTGTTTTTTTGGATGAGCCAACGGCCTCACTTGATGCACTAAGTAGAGAAAAGCTTCAGGATTTTATGCTTGAGCTTTTTTTAAGGGGCAATTTTACATCGATTCTTGTAACCCACAGCATAGAGGAAGCAGTTTATTTGGCTAAATACATACTTGTTTTTAGTAGAAGACCTGCAAAATTAAAAGCTGTTATAGAAAACCCACAGGCTGGCAGCAAAGCTTACAGAAATTCAGTAGAATTTTTTGAAAAATGCAAAAGTTTAAGGGCATTAATAGAGTTTTAGGCTATATTTTAGCTACTTTTATCATAGTCACATTGTGGAATGTTTTATCATTAATACTTTCCACGCCTGCTTTTCCTGAAGTTGGTTTTGTTTTTCATGCTCTGGTTGCACACAGCAGAGAAGTTTTTAAGAATATGGAATACTCACTCTTTAGAGTAATTGCTGCCTTAATGCTTGCCTTAGGAAGCGGCGTCTTTTTTGGTTTGCTGAGTTTTTCAAAAAAGATGGACAAGGTGCTTTCGCCTTTTTTGTTTATACTTTATCCTATTCCTCATATTGTGCTTTTGCCGCTGTTTTTGATTTTATTCGGAATAGGCGATACATCCAAGATTCTGCTTATCGCTTTTATCTGCTTTTTTCAAATCTGGATGGCTGTTAGGGATGGTGCTGCAAGAATTGAGCAAAACTATATTTATACCTTAAAAAGCATGAACGCTACAAAGAAAGATATATATGTCCATCTTGTTTTTCCATATATTTTACCGTATCTGTTTACAGGCTTAAAGATCAGTGTGGGTACATCGATTGCCGTTTTGTTTTTTGTTGAATCGTTTGCAACAAGCAGAGGGCTTGGTTTTATGATAATGGATGCCTGGAGTGCTGTTAATTACCCTCTTTTGTATGCTGCAATGAGCGCTATGGCTTTTATGGGTTTTGCTTTTTATATAATTGTCGAAATATTGAATATCTGGTTGTGTGGATGGATTTATAAAACCAGGACTTGACTTTATGGGTCTTGTTATGCTAATTTTGTGTGATTTTTAGGGGGGAGCAGTTGATTTTGCAACTTAAGGTTAAACCTTCCTCAAAACAGGAAGGCGTTACTTTAGACGGTGATATAGTCGTGGTAAAAGTAAAAGAAAGGCCTGTTGAGGGTAAAGCAAACAAAGCCGTTATTGCGTTGCTTGCAAAGAAACTGAAGATTGCAAAGGGTTGTATTGAGATAATTTCAGGAAAAGGCTCAAAGCTTAAAAGGGTGAAAATCGACTGTGCCGATGAAGATGAGATTACGATGAAGCTTAAGGAGGCTTGAGATGCCGATTTATGAGTATGAGTGTAAATTCTGCTTTAGTAGATTTCAGCTGCTTCAGAAGTTTTCCGATCCTCCACCTGAGGTATGTCCGCACTGTGGAAAAAAAGGCGGCATAAAAAAGCTCATATCACCAACATCTTTTGAGCTAAAAGGTAGTGGCTGGTATGCCACAGATTATAAATCATCGTCAAATAGCAATAATGCTACATCAGCATCTTCAAAATCACAGACCAAGGAGGCAAAGAGTGGTTGAAAGGACACTGTCTATTATCAAACCGGATTGTGTAGCTGCTAAAAATTCAGGAAAAGTTATATCTATGCTTGAGAAAAACGGTTTTGATATCGTAGCTATGAAAAAGGTATGGCTTACAAAACAACAGGCTGAGAAGTTTTATATCGTTCATAAAGAAAGACCGTTTTACGATTCATTGACAACATTTATGAGTGAAGGTCCGATTATTGTTATGGTGCTTGAAAAGGAAAACGCCATAGAAGATTACAGAAAGCTGATGGGGGCAACAAACCCGCAAGAGGCTTCAGATGGCACAATAAGAAAGCTTTTTGGAAGCAACATAGAGCGAAATGCTGTTCATGGATCGGATTCAAAAGAATCTGCAGATTATGAAATAAACTTTTTCTTTAACGAATTAGAAATTGTAAAAGGAGAATAGCCATGGCACAACCAAAAAGAAAGTCATGTCATTCAAGGGCTGCAAAAAGGGTAACGCACAAGAAGTTAAAAAGTGTACCTCTATCTAAATGTCCAAACTGCGGTGAGTATAAACTACCGCACAGGGTTTGCCCATCATGTGGTTATTACGGTGATAGAGAGGTTATTACACCAGAGGAGTAAATGATAGCCGTAGCTGTAGATGGCTTCGGTGGCGACCATGCACCTTTTGAGATTGTAGAGGGAGTAAAGCTTGCATTAAAGGCAAATAACGAACTTTTCATTTATTTAGTAGGAAAAGTGGATGAATTGGGTTCGTTAGTAGAATCATTTGATGAAGAGATAAAAAAAAGGTGTGAAATAGTATCAGCTACCGAAGTTGTTAGAATGTCGGATAAACCTTCACAGGCATTAAGACTTAAAAACTCATCGATGTCTGTCGGCGTGGAGCTTGTTAAGCAGGGCAGGGCTGAGGCTTTTGTAACAGCTGGAAATTCCGGTGCCGCCATGGCGTTTGCCATGTTTGGTTTAGGAAGAATAAAGGGTGTTTCAAGACCTGCTATAGCAACGCTTCTGCCTACTATCTCTGGAAAGGTTTTATTGCTTGATGTGGGTGCAAATGTTGACTGCAAGCCATCTCATCTGGTTGAATTTGCCCTAATGGGGGCTGTTTATGTAAAGTATGTTGGTGGCATAGAAAAGCCACGAATAGCTATATTGAGCAACGGCTCAGAGCCTGGAAAAGGCAACCAGCTAACACTTGCAGCTTACGATCTTTTATCAAAAAGCGGCTTGAATTTTATAGGCAATATAGAGGGTGATGAAATCTATAAAGGTAAAGCTGATGTTGTTGTGTGTGATGGTTTTGTTGGTAATGTAGTTTTGAAGGTTTCTGAGTCTATTCCGTCTGTTATAGGTGAGTTTTTGAAAGAAGAGATAAAAAAGAGTTTCTGGTATAAAGTAGGGTATTTACTTGCCAAACCGGCATTTTCAGTTCTTAAAACAAAAACAGATTATGCAGAGTTCGGGGGGGCGCCGCTTTTAGGGGTTAATGGAAGCTGTATTATCAGCCATGGAAGAAGCAGGGCAAGGGCTATTAAAAATGCTATATTAAAGGCTTTGAAGTTTTCTGCCGAGCATGTAAACGATAAAATTGAAACAGCTATTGCAAATTGCAGTGTTTTAAATCAGTTGAAAGGGGCTGTGAGGCAATGAATGCAAAAATAACTGCCACAGGTGCTTACCTGCCTGAGAAGATAATGACTAACTTTGATTTAGAAAAGATGGTCGATACATCTGATGAATGGATAAAGCAAAGAACCGGTATTGAAATAAGACATATAGCAGATAAAGAAACTACAGCTGAGCTTGCAGCTAAAGCAGCTTTAGATATTTTAAAAAACTCAAGACTTTCTGCCTCAGATATTGAACTTATAATTATAGCTACTGTAACACCCGAACATCCTTTGCCTGCTACAGCTTTGTTTGTTCAGGAAAAGATAGGAGCTTATAATGCGTTTGGGTTTGATATAAATGCGGCATGTAGTGGTTTTACATATTCTCTTTCTGTTGCAAATGCCTATATTCGATCAGGCATGGTAAAAAATGCTCTTGTTATAGGCGCTGAAACATTAAGCAAAATCGTTGACTGGCAGGATAGGTCAACCTGCGTGATCTTTGGTGATGGTGCAGCAGGGGTATTGCTTGAGGCAGTGGATGATGATAGTGTCGGTGTACTGGATATGGTTTTGCATTCAGATGGAAGGTATACGGATCTTATGATTGTTCCTGCACCAGGCAGCAGGTATCCATGCAGCGAAGAAGTAATAAAGAATAGAGATATTTACATAAAAATGAAAGGCAATGAAACATTTAAAATGGCAATAAGAAGTATAGCAGGTGTTTCTCAAGAGGTGCTTGATAGGGTTGGTTTGAATTTTGGTGATGTAGATTGGATGGTTTCCCACCAGGCAAACAGAAGGATTATTGAAGGTGTTGCAAAAAGGGTTGGTCTTGATATGAATAAAGTAATAATTACAATTGATAGACACGCCAATACAGCTGCTGCATCGATTCCACTTGCTTTAGATTGGGCATATAAAAGTGGAAAAATTAAGGAAGGGGATATTGTTTTGTTAAATAGTTTTGGTGCAAGTTTGACCTGGTCTGCAGGCGTTATAAGGTGGTAGGTATGATAAAAACAGAGATCTGTGATCTGTTGGGTATAAAATATCCGATTATTCAAGGTGGCATGGCGTGGGTTTCAGATGCAAACCTTGCAGCAGGAGTGTCTGAGGCTGGTGGCCTTGGTATTATAGCAGCAGGGAATGCCCCGGCTGAGTGGGTTGAAAAAGAGATTATCAAAGCCAAACAACTTACAGATAAGGTGTTTGGCGTTAACATAATGTTGCTTTCCCCCTATGTAGATGATGTGGTTGATGTTGTTGTTAAACATAGAGTTGGAGTGATAACCACGGGTGCTGGAAGCCCTGGTAAATATATGGATAAATTTAAATCCATAGGTGCAAAGGTTATACCTGTTGTAGCAAGTGTTGCATTGGCTAAAAGGATGGAAGTTACAGGTGCTGATGCTGTGATTGCAGAAGGTACTGAATCCGGTGGACATATAGGTGAACTCACTACTATGGCTTTGGTTCCACAGGTTGTTGATGCTGTTGATATACCTGTTATTGCAGCGGGTGGTATTGCAGATGGCAGGGGTTTTGTTGCTGCACTTGCATTAGGTGCCAAAGGTGTTCAGATGGGAACACGGTTTGTTGCATCAAAGGAGTGCACAATAGCTGAATCATACAAAGAGGCTATTGTAAAAGCCAAAGATAGAGATACGGTTGTTACAGGAAGAGCAACGGGTCATCCAGTAAGGATTTTGAAAAATAAGCTTGCAAGAGAGTTTTTGAAATTAGAAAACAGCGGAGCAACAAAGGAAGAGCTTGAGAAATTTGGTGAGGGCAGGCTGAGGCTTGCAGCAAGGGAGGGTGATGTTAAAAACGGCTCTGTAATGGCTGGTCAGATTGCAGGCTTGATAAACGACATAAAACCGGTAAAAGACATCATTGAGGATATAGTTAAAGAAGCTGAGACTATAATAAAAAACCTATCACAACTTGTCGGGGTTTAGTTATGCGATTTTTGATGTTTACAGGACAGGGTTCTCAATTTGTTGGGATGGGGTATGACCTCTATCAGGCTTTCGATATTGTAAAGGATACATTTAAGAGTGCTGATAAAGCCCTGGGTTTTAGCTTAACGGAGTTGATGTTCAATGGGCCTGAGGAAAAGCTAACGCTCACTGCCAATGCACAGCCAGCGATTCTTACCGTATCGGTGGCTATTCTACGATTAATTAAAAGTGAAACCGATTTTGATTTTGATGTGACGGCGGGTCATTCGCTTGGTGAATATTCATCACTTGTTGCAACCGATGCGATGGATTTTGAAGATGCCGTATATGCGGTTAACAGGCGCGGCAGTTTTATGCAGGAAGCAGTAAAAGAGGGCATTGGCGCTATGGCTGCAATTATTACAAAAAAGCACGATGAGGTGGAGAAGCTTTGCAGAGAGGTTAGCCAGAGCATCGAGAACGGTTATTGTCAGATTGCAAACTACAACGCCGAGAATCAGGTTATAGTCTCTGGATATGCAAAAGGCGTTGAAGAACTATCAAAAAAAGCCGTTGATCTTGGACTTGGAAAGGTTATACCGCTTAAGGTTTCAGCCCCTTTCCACTGTGCTTTAATGGAGCCTGTAAAGGATAAAATGGCTGCTGTGCTTGATAAAATTTCATTCAGCGATCCTAAAAAACCTGTTATAGAAAACACTAATTCTGAAGTTATACAAAAATCCAGCCAGATAAAGGATTTCTTAATAGAACAGATAACAGCTCCTGTTAGATGGACAGATAATGTTGCTAAGGCTGTTGAGATGGGTTGTGATGATTTTGTTGAGTTTGGTCCAAAGAATGTGTTGTCTTCGATGCTTAAGCGACAAATGAGAAAAGCAAATATCAATTATGTGGTTGACTTAAAAAGTTATAACAGTTATAAGGATAGCGTATGAGATTTGAAGGAAAGGTAGCTTTAGTTACTGGTGCATCAAGAGGCATTGGTGCACAGATTGCATACCAGCTTGCAACAAAAGGCATATTTGTGGTTATAAACTACTCATCAAGCCAACAACACGCCAAAGAAGTAGCCCAGAGAATAAAGAGAGATGGTGGTGATTGCGAGATAGTGCAGTTTGATGTTTCCAATTTTTCTGAGGTTGAGTCTGCAACAAAAGAAATTATTGCAAAACATAAACGCATCGATTATCTGATAAACAACGCCGGTGTAGCCGATGATAATTTGATTGTGAAGATGTCGCAGCAACAGATAGATAGGGTGATTGATATAAACCTGAAGGGTGCATTGAACTGCTCTCGTCATGTTAGCAGGTATATGATTAAAAATAAATTTGGTGTTATAATAAATATCAGCAGCGTTATTGGATTGATGGGCAATGCAGGTCAGGCTAACTATGCAGCATCAAAGGCTGGCTTGATAGGTTTGACAAAATCTTTAGCAAGGGAGCTTGGCTCCCGCAATATCAGGGTAAATGCCATTGCACCTGGCTATATTGAAACGGATATGACGGAAAAGCTGAATATCTTGCAAAAAAAGGCTCTTTTAAACTCTATTGCACTTAAAAGACTGGGTAGTGTTGAGGATGTGGCAAATTTAGTTGAGTTTTTAATCAGTGAGGAAGCTTCATATATCACCGGTGAGGTGATTAATATAAGCGGAGGATTGTATATTTAAAAATAAAAGAGGGGGTTTGAACAGATGAATGTAGCAGAGGAAGTAAAGAAGATTGTTGTTGAGCAGCTGGGAGTTGATGAAGAGGAGGTAAAACCTGAGGCTAAATTTATTGAAGACCTTGGTGCTGACTCTTTAGATACCGTTGAGCTTGTTATGGCAATGGAGGAGAAATTTGGCATCGATATTCCTGATTCAGATGCAAGCAAGATTGTAACAGTTCAGGATGCCATCGATTATGTTGAAGCTCATCTAAACAAGTAAGCTGAGTGAGAGTTATGCGCAAGGTTGTAGTTACCGGTGTAGGTGCCATAACTCCTGTAGGGTTAACCGCAAAAGAGAGCTTTGAAAACGCCGTTAAAGGTAAAAGCGGCATAGATAAAATAACGCGGTTTGATGCAACTAACTTTAGCGTGCAGATTGCAGGGGAAGTTAAGGGTTTTGACCCTACAAAGTATGTATCAAAAAAGGATGTAAAAAAGATCGATCTGTTTTCGCTTTATGCCATTGCGGCTGCGGATGAGGCTATAAGAAATTCCGGTCTTGATGTTGAAAAAGAGGATCCATACAGAATCGGTGTGAGTGTTGGTAGCGGTATCGGTGGGCTTGCAACGATTGAGAAATACAACGAAGCTTTATTAAAAAAAGGGCAGAAGGGTGTTTCTCCGTTTTTTATTCCTATTGCTGTGATCAATATGGCCGCAGGCAACATAGCAATGCAGTTTAAGCTAAAAGGGCCTAACTTTAGCGATGTGACAGCCTGCGCAACAGGAACGCATTCCATCGGGCTTGCTGCAAGATGCATAGCATACGGCGATACTGATGTTATGATCTGTGGTGGGACAGAGTCCACCATAACACCCCTTGCAGTTAGCGGTTTTGCCAATATGAAAGCACTTTCAACAAGAAACGATGAACCCCAGAAAGCCTCAAGACCGTTTGACAGAGACAGGGATGGCTTTATCATCGGTGAGGGTGCCGGTATTTTGATTCTTGAGGAGTATGAGCATGCCAAAAAAAGGAATGCAGAGATACTTGCAGAGTTTGCAGGTTTTGGTATGAGCGATGATGCTTACCACTATACTGCTCCTGATCCTGAAGGCGAGGGTGCTATTGCTGCCATGAAAATGGCTTTAAACGACGCTAAGTTGAACCCCGAGGAAATCGATTACATAAACGCACACGGAACAAGCACCTATTTTAACGATATTATCGAAACAAAGGCTATAAAACGGGTTTTTGGTGAGCATGCCTATAAGCTTTCCATAAGCTCTACAAAATCTGTGACGGGACATCTGCTTGGAGCTGCAGGTGGTGTGGAGGCTGTATTTAGCGTTCTTGCCTTAAAAGAAGGTGTAATTCCGCCTACTATAAATCTTGATAATCCTGACGATGAGTGCGATTTGAATTATACACCCAATGTGGCTGAGCAAAAACAGATTAAAACGGTTATGTCCAACTCTTTTGGTTTTGGCGGCACAAACGCTGTTATAATCTTCAAAAAAATCTAAACGGGGCTGAATGCCCCTTTTTTCTTATGAAACATATATTTTTTGACCTTGATGGCACATTAGTTGACTCAAAAAGGGATTTAGCCGATAGTATAAACCATACGCTTCAAGTGTTTAACTTAAAACCATTGGATGATAAAGAAATCTTTTCCTTTGTTGGCAACGGAGTAAGGCGTCTTGTTGAGGATACACTTTTGAAAAAGAATAAAATTGAACTATTTGATCGCTTTATGGCTGAATTTTTGGATTATTACGATAAGCATCTGCTTGATAACACAAAACTTTACGATGGTTTTGGAGAGGTTTTAAATAGGTTGAATGAAAAAGACATTGATATGTTTGTTGTAAGCAATAAGAGTTATCGTTTTGTATATAAGATTCTTGAGGGTTTGGGTATAAAAAAATACTTTAAGGATTTTGTTGGTGGAGATAGTTTTCCTTTTAAAAAACCTGATCCCTATCCGATTATTGCACTCTCAAAGAAGCATAATATTTTTTTGAAGAATTCATTTGTTGTTGGTGATTCAGAAAACGATATTTTAGCCGCTAAAAATGCTAAAGTAAAAATAGGCTGGGTGGTTTTTGGATTTAGAGATAAAGGAATTTTAAAAAAATTTAGCGTGGATTATGTGATTAATCATCCTTTTGATTTGATTGAGATTGTAAGGTAGAGGGGTTGTATGATTGCAAGAATTTGGCATGGACGCACTAAGGCTGAAGACTACGAAGCTTATAGCGAATTTTTAAAATCTAAGGCAATACCTGATTATGAAAATACAGAGGGGTTTGTTAGGCTCGTTTTTCTTAGATCTTTAGAGGGTGATGAAGCTCATTTTTTACTGATAACATTCTGGGAAAATTTAGAAGTTATAAAAAATTTTGCAGGGGAGGATTACGAAAAAGCCAAATACTACCCTGAAGATAAAGAATTCCTCCTGGAGTTTGAAGAAAAAGTGAAGCATTATGAGGTTTTCGCTGAGTAGAAGTTTTTTTATTTGTTACTTTAGGTGAGAATCGATTTTTTCAATTATAACCTTTCCATTTTTCTCATTGCAATAAGCTCGTCTGCTATTATCCCCAGAAAACGGATAAAATTCATATTTGTACTGTTGAGAGATTTTACCGCTAAGTGCGTGGTATCTTAAGGATTTAAGGTTAAATTTTTCATCTTTTGTAAATTTATACTTGTCAAGTAAATCCAACATCTCGTTTATTTGGATTTTTTCGTTTTCATTTAGTTTTCCAAAGTTTTTCCTGAATTCAGTTGAGTAGCTTATCATCCTATAACTTAATAATTCTTTAAAGAGTTCTTTTTTAACTTTTTGCCATACAATCTCTCCCCACGGTGAAAGGATATATTCCTCGTTAATTTTTAATATCAAGCTTTTTGGTATGTCTTTTAATGTTTCCTCATCTATTTTAATTCCATCTTCCAAATATCTAAAAGTTTCGATTTTTTTTCTAAAAATTGTTTCATCAATTTTTAACGGCAATCTTGGAATACTAAGCAATTCTCTACTTGTTTCAAATATATAAATACTTTCATCGGCCCAAATACTTGCCATACTTTGCATAAAGCTATTGATACTTTTGAATCCACCTGTAAGATTAAAAATTATTTTATATCCACTTTTTCTATATCCATCCAATTCTGTTGATAAATCTCTAACAATTTCTGATAGTGACAAGTGAAAACTTTCTATATCTGATGTTTGTAAATTTTTAGGGGCATAAATTGAAACTCTAAAACCTTTGTTTTTTAAAAACAATTCAACTATTTCGGCTGATTTTTTGCATAGAAATGTATCTGTTATTAAAAGTTTGTGGATATCATTCTTATTAAAGGAAGATTTGTAAAATGTAAGCAAGGCATTCATTTCTGCTGAAAGTTTTTTTAATTCATTTTCATTCATAAGTAGAACTTTTTCTTTTAACAGCTTAAATTCATTGAGAAAATTTTCCAAGAAATTTTATCTATATCTTTTTCTTTAGAGTTTGAATATTTATAAATATCTCCTGCTTTAAACTTTTCTTTTAGGCCATTTGTTAGGCTGCTAAGCCCGACTGTTGTTATTATATAATTCATTCCTACCTCCTTTAGATAATATATAGTTTATGTTAATAATTTTACAGTTCAGTTTATATATGTCAATCAATAAATTTAGGTTTTTAATTTTAAATAGATGAAATTTAGAACAGAGTAGAATTTTTCATAGTGTCTACCAAGCCCCCTACTTAATCAAACAATCTCAAGAAGATAAATAAAGTCTAATTGAGCTTAATAAAGCTTTGCAATTCTTATGAGCAGGTAAAAAAGTAGGTGTCCGACCATCAGCTACAATTGGAAAACCCAAGACAGATGGTGGTCGGATAATTCCCTTCATCAAGCCCGACTGCCTACTTAAGAAAGTCTTTGAAGAGTTTCTGGCGTCAGGCTCGATAAAGGAGCCTGTCGAGCCCCTACTTGAATAAACACCTATTAGAACATAAATGAAACTCAATTAAGTCTAATTAAGTTTTGTTTTCCCTCTGAGTAAGTAAGAAAAGTAGGG
>NZ_JQLX01000001.1 GCF_000744435.1 Hippea jasoniae | reverse complement strand
ATCCATTACCCACTTCAACATACTCAGTATAGGGTCTTCTTCTGCCACAAATTTTGTTAGTAATTCTTTAAAAATTCTGCTATCTTTCCTCATGGGATAGGCTTCTCCTTTCCTTTTTTAGCTTACCGAGAAGTCTATCCTTTTCTTTTGGAGATTCAACAAAATTGCGAAGGTTTTTATACAATATCATGAAATGGCTCAAGAGTTACAAAAAATGATAAAAGATATAAAAAACGCCTCAGATATAATGATAGATAGATCAACAAATCTATCGTCTGCTGCCATAGAGATGTCATCAGCAAGTGAAGAGGTAACCAAAAGCATGGATGAAATTTTCACTGCTATACAGGATGCATCAAAAGCCACAGAAGATATAGCAAAAAAAGCAGAAGATATAAGTTTTATTGCAAGTTCAATCAGTCAAACAAATACCGCCATGCTAAACGATGTTGAACAGAGAGTTACAAACATGAATAAAAATCTTCAGTTGGCTGAAGAAACGCTAAGCCAGATAAACATAGTTGGAGAATCATCAAAAGAGATAGGAAAAATCGTTAATGTCATCAGCGAAATAGCCGACCAAACAAATCTTTTGGCTCTAAATGCAGCGATTGAGGCAGCAAGGGCAGGAGATGTAGGAAGGGGTTTTGCGGTTGTTGCTGACGAGGTTAGGAAGTTAGCAGAAAAAACCCAGAGTTCTACCGAGGAAATAAGAAATATGATTATAAAGATGCAAAACGATGTCGAAAAGGCTATCGAGAAAACCAAAAAAACGCAGGAGAGTATTTCGTCCGAAACAATCTCAATAAACAGTAATAAAAAAAGGATAGATGATATCGTCAAAAAAACCGACAAATCAATAGAAGATATAAACACAACATCATCTGCAATCGAGGAGATTTCAGCAACAATAACAGAAATAGATATGCAGATCAAAGAAGCTGTCGAAGCAGCCAGAGAGAATGCAAAGGTTTCTGAAAATGTTTCAAGGGCATCTGTAGAGTTAAAAGAGATTGCGGATAATGTTGCTAAAGAAATAGGAAAGTTTCAAATTTGATATAAGCTTTAAAAAAGCTTGCTATATTTATAAAGATACTTTAAATTGAAGAAGGTGAGATGGTAATTCGAGGAGTGTAAATTTTACAGGCTAACTAATTCAGTAGACAACGGTTTTGCTATATTAAAAATATATAAGTTAGCTATTATATGTTTGATTTCTTTTTTTATAACCACTTCTGCTTTTGCACAAAGCGCCTTCTCCTTAGGCGACCAATTTAAGCATAGATGCAAAATCAGTTTAAAAAAAGCCAAATCGGAAAGTATATACGCAGAAAAACTCAAACAGAAAATCTATCATATTAAGGATGATAAAGAAAATTCATCGCAACAACTAAGCCACATATTACAAGCAGCTTTAGGAAGAATAGAAGAATCGCTTAAGGCGTTTAACTTCAAGGCAGCAGAAGTATATGAGTTTGATTATTTAAACAAAAGCACCCTTGAAGAGTTCAATAGAGAAAAAACTTTTCTTTTTAATAAATACAAATCCCGCTACATATCTATACTGCAAAAGAAACTGAACCTGTTTTTTGTCAATTTATCAAAGAAAAGCTGGCAGATAAAATGGAATCCTGCCTCTATACCCTATTTTCCCACATTAAAGGATTATTTAGATGCTTCAATTAAAGAAACATCCAATGCCTCCTTAAAAAAGCGATTGATAAAGGAACTTAATAAATTAAATTCGCTTGACCAAAAAAGCAGGGAAAAAATAAATAAAAGGTTTAAAGAAAACAGCTGGAATGAGCTAAACAGGTTAACCAAATTTGAGCTTGGCAAAACAGCCAGGCAACTCTACCCTACTTTTAAGCTTCACTTTCCAAACAAACAACCATATCTACCCTCACTTCCTGCATTTGAAAAAAATACCGTATATTTCAAAACCATCCCGAATACTAAACTCTACTGGATTGCAGATGCGGTTAATCCATCGCATATAAACAGAAACACCTTAACATATCTCCTTGCTTTAAAAATAAATTACAGTTTTTTCAACGAGCTTGACTGCAACACGGTTGTAAGTACAATCAACAACTTTTACAACCGTTTTTTAAGCAATCCTCACCAATTTGGGCATGTCTTTTTAGAAAACGGAAAAGACTTTTTGCTGCTGTATGGTATATCAGCCCCTAAAAATACATCAAAAGAAGAGTTCTCTATCGCCTCAGGAGGAATTTTATTGATCAAATTCATAGGCGACACACCTGTTGCAGTAAGCATAGATGTTATTTTACACAATGTAAACTACGGCTGTGGTGGGAATTTTAACTCCGTAAAACAGATAACCCACGATGTTGCCTTTACTCTCCTTGATGCATTTAATCACTATGACAACTTTTATACAAATAATAACAAAACCGAAACAATTGAATTAAAATCACAAACCCCTCTACCATTAAACACAACACCTAACAAAAATAGCAGATGTATGTTGAAGGTAATTGTAAAGGATACAAAAGGAAAACCTGTTAAGAATAGATACATAAAATTTACTCAACCAAAATTTGGCAAACTATCTACTCTCAAGGCTACAACCAACTCATCGGGAGAGGCAGAGGTTGTCTACACAGCTCCAACAGACAGAGAATTACAAAACTCAAAGAAAGTGCAAACAAGTGTATTCATAATGGCAATTGATACAAATACAGCCCAATCTGCAAGTATCACAATCCATATAAACAGCAAAATTAAAAAGATAGCCGCTTATGCAAAATACCAAATACTACCCGCCTATCCTTCCTACTACAACAAAATAAGTTTCAGCTTCAAAGCTATCAACAAACCAGATAAAAAACCATACAGAGCAATTATTACAATAGATTCAAACTCAGGTGGTGCTCTTGTAAAAAATTATGGTGATAGGGGTGGTTTAAAAAACATAACAATAGAAGTTCAACCACAAGATAAATATACCCTTTACTACCACTGGGTAGGTTTGCCAACGATGCAAAAAGCCTACGATGAAACAATTACCATCCAGATTCCAGAATTAAAACTAAAAAAGCAAATACACTTCTCTGTGGGCATCGATTTAGCCATTGAGTCTGTTGAAACAGGATTTCAGTCAAACTCATTGTATGCTGCAATATTCAACCCTTTTAAAATTTTTGTGGTGGATAGATTTCACCCGCAGGCAGACCTTGTAAAAATATTTAAGGATTTTGATTTGACTGTTGATCTAAAAATTTCACAGACTGCTTTTATTCCAGCTCCTCCAGATCCCGATCAAGAAGCATTGTTGAGTGCCCTATTTACGGCATGGGAAGGTTCAAACAGCTACCCAAAAACACAGCCTATCATTTTTGATGGAGTTTTGTGGGACTTAAGAAAAACAAAAGACAACAGGTTTATCGTTGCCTTCAATGGCAAATCAAACACTAAATCGTTTGTTCAATATCCCGGCATAGATGTATTTGAAAGAGGCTCTTATCAGTTTAACATTGCAATAAATTCAAGTAAATTTGATGCAAATCCAACAAACAATCACGCCCTAACCGATATGCTTAAAGTTAAGGGCTTTGCCTCAGAGGGTCAGGAAATTATGCACACTGTCCTTCTGCCCAGCATACAATTTCTTCTGCTCAGTCTAACAGACATCCCTTTTGCCAAGGTAGTGGGTAAAGCCAAAACCGTTATAACCGCAACAAACCTCGGTTTAACAGCAGACAGCACTATTAAGGATGTCAGAAGCAAGCAATGGAAAAAGGTTTTTATAGATGTCTTTTCTATGTATCTAACCTCGCTTGATGAATCAAAACTCAGCGACACAGCAAAACAGCTTGTTAAGGATAATACGCTTGCACTGTATGCACACACGCTCGTTGAAACTTTAATCTCTAACTTAAAACCAAATAAAAAAACGACATATCAATTTTTCAGGTTTAACCTGATACAACCTGCATATGCCTCACAAATAAAAAAACCAACCAAAAGATATAAAAAATCTGAGATTTATAAGGTTATACAGCTATCCTTAAAAGCATCTAAAAACCATTACATAATCATATTAAATCGATCAGGATTATCCGATTATAAAATCAAAAACGACAAAGGTTTGGTAATGCAAAAAGCAGTCGCAAAAATATATAAAAACGGCAAAATAAACCAGAGGATTTATGAAGGAAAAAACAATATAGTTTTATCAGCCAATAACACAGAAAGCATTATTTTGAATTTAAAAGGAAACTCAAAAGCTGGCAAGATAACCGTTATAACAAAAGACAGGATTACACACTATTCCTATCCGCATAAAAAATGGCAACAAATAATAGAAATAGACAATATCGGCAACATAAAATTACATTATGCATCCGATTCAAATAATATAAACATCCAGCAGATTTCAGGCAGATGGAAAACTAACTTTGGTTTAATGACTATAAAGCAAAACAACAATAAAATAATCGGCACTTATACCCATGACAACGGGAAAATAGAAGGAACATTAAAAGGGAATATCCTTTCTGGAGTCTGGAGAGAGGCTCCAACTTACAAGCCAAACAAAGATGCCGGTGTATTTGAGTTTAGCTTCTCTAAAAACGGTAAATCATTCAAAGGACACTGGAGGTATGGGTTTAAGTCAAAACCATGGAACGGTGAATGGAACGGCAAGAAAATTAGATAAAAGATTCCCTCTATTTCATACATTTGACTTTAAAAGAAAAAATCTATATAAATAGCCCAAAATGGAGTTATGGATAACATCGGCAAAAGAGATTCTACCCAATATAATTTTTGCCTTAGGTTTTAAAAATAAAATAGATAGAATAACTGTCTTTTATACAGATTGGTCTGTATCGATTAAAAAAGCAAAAATACAGAAAAGTTTTTTCAAAATAGAGGCATATCCACTCAAATTATCCCTATAGAAACCTACAACAAAACAAACATTATATCAGTCTTGAACAAAGCAAAAACAAACTCCAACATCAAAGATGTTGTGTACCTATCAAATGCCTCAACAAAATTTACATCCTTCATTATATCTATATGGGTTATTGAAAACGGAGGGAAAGTTTACTATTACACGCCAGAAGGCAACATTCTTGACATGGACAGTGGATTAGTTGTATCAAGCATTAAAGAAAATATATTAACAATTTCGGACTTTTTTGAAACTGCAGGCTATACCATAACATCGACAAACAACTACAAAGAAAAACTGGGTAATAAAATTGATTTACTATTTGAATTCTATAAAAAACTTATAAAAGAAAACTTTTTCTGCAAGGTCATCACAGATAAACAACTATCCTCTAAAAATCTCAACAAACTTAATCTTTATATAAAAAAGGAGCAAAAAATTCTCGACAAACATCTAAAGACATTTTATGGACATGAAACCTTGAATTTTTCATTAAGCGGATATGCCCTTGAGTTCTTTACCTTTGAAACACTGAAGCGATCCAGATTCTTTGACGAGGTAAAGGTGAATATTAATATAGAGGATTTAGATAAAAATTTAAAAAATGAAATAGATGTTGCTGCTGTTAAAAACAACATACTCTACTATTTCTCCTGCAAAAAAACATCAAAAAAACTAAACAACGACGAGCACATCCGCAGGGTTTCTTCTCTATCTAAAATTATAGGTGGAAGGTTTTCTGTGCCTGTGCTTGTTAGCTGCCATCATTCTCCAGTATTGAAGAAAAAAGCAAAAGATTTGGGTGTTAATTTTATAAATCCTTCACAGCTAATTGATTTGTTAGAAAACCCCCAGGCGGTAGTATCAAAATGGCGCGATACAGCATTCAACTATTAATCGTTAATACAAAGTAAAACGAGGTGGACATTATAATGGCTTGTATAACCAAGGATAGCAAAACAGGCTGGATAACAGTTAAACCAAAGACATTTAGCATAAAGCAGTCACAAATGAGTGTAGCCCTCGCCTGGATAATGACTCTTTCACTTATACCACCTGGTGTTTTGTCTGGCAGAGCAAAAATTATTGGCTACTTGGTAATAGCTCTATTATTTGTTATCTGGTGCGCTGTCAACTGTTTCACTCGATTGATTATAAAAGATAAATCAATCGTTATAAAGACAGCAATAAAAACCATGGAACGCAAATTTAGCGAAATAGAGTTTATAGATATATACAAAGAATGCTTATTGTGTCGTTTATTTATGACGGAAAAACTTGTAATCGGTTTTAACGATGGTAGCCACTTTGATCTGTTAGAAATAGATGATGTAGTACATGTTTTTATCGAATTAAAAAGAAAAATGGAAGAAAACGGCTGCTGGTAGCCTTCTTTTGTTGATAATCTAAAAGTTAAATAGTTAAAAACCCCCTGTTTTTCATTCCCCAACCATTCAAATCAAATATTTATTACAGAACACATTAGACATTTACTTCAATTAATAAAATCGACCTCTTATCCTTATTTTCTTTTGAAAGATAGCACCAATCTTTTGTTTAAACTCAATTAAAAAATCTATCCTCTACTAAAAAACACTTATTAAAACATAAATTAAGCTCAATCAAGCCAGATGAATATTTGTATCTCATGAATAAATAAAAAAGAAAGGACTCGATAAAAGAGTCTGAGCATCAATTTAAGAATCTCCTTGAAGAACTCATGATAGTCAGACAAGCGGGAATAGTGTCCGACCACCAGCTACAATGGGAAAACCCAAGACAGATGGTGGTCGGATAATTCCCTTCAGGAGCGGGAATAGTGCAACTATTTCTATTATAATTGCTATGATTTCAAATGATTTGTATTCGGATAATTCCCTTCAGGAGCGGGAATAGTGCAACAGGCCTTCTAAAAAGCCTGTCACGACAACAACCAACCTTGATAATATTACTATCAAGTTTCTGTAATTGGCTTTACGACAACATTTCCCGCTGTACGAGAAAACAGCCATATTTCATTGTAAAAGAACAGTTTTTAACAGGCTTTTTAACAGGAATTTCTCAATTCCCAAACCTGCCTCAATTACAGACATTGCCTTTATATCATATAATTTCTTTAATGTCAAGGGGTGATATTCAAAAAAAGGCAAGTTCTACAGAAAAAATTTTCCTTTAAACCCAGCCGCAGCTCAACGAAAGCCTGAAAAACACTGCCAGACCAAACAAAAAAACAACAAAAGAGGAAGCCTGCATTAAATCTACAGCCCTTCTTATATCCTCAACAGTAGCCCTTTTGTTAAAATTGCCAATTATGGTTTTTTTTACAAGAATACCGCCGTATATTGTATTCCCGCCAAGATTGATTCTTAAAGCTCCAGCAAACGCAGACATTGGATGAGCTGAGTTAGGGCTTGAGTGAGATTTTCTAAACCTACTGAAAGACTCAAGTGTTGATACAACAGGATAGCCCTTTATGATAACAGCAGGAAGTATAAACACTATACTTAAGCGGGCAGGAATAAAATTTAAAACATCATCAAAAATGGCTGCAAATCTGCCAAACTGCATGTATCTTTCATTTTTATAACCTATCATCGAATCGAATGTGCTTATAATTTTAAAAAATATCGCACCCACAGGTCCAAAGAAAATAAAATACAACGCAGGCGATAAAATGCCATCAACAAAGTTTTCAGAAATCGATTCTACTGTTGAAGTAATAACCTTTTTTTCATCCATTGTTTCTGTGTCTCTGCTTACCATAAAACTCAACAAAACTTTTGACTTATCCAGATCGCCTTTTTTTAAATATAAATACACATCCATTGCATGCTTTTTTAGGCTTTTTACAGATATACTTGAAAAAAACAGATAAACAGAGACAATCTCGTAAAATAGATCCACAAAAAGGTCGTTTGTTTTTAAAACCGCAATTTCTATAGCAAAAACAGGCAAACAAAACAGTAAAAGCACAAACAAAACAAAAAACATGCCACTCAAAAAACCACCGTTTTTAGCATAAAATAAGGGCTCAAGTTTTGATATAGTTTTGCCTACAATAACAACGGGGTGAAATTTAGAAGGCGGTTCACCAAACACCCAGTCAAGCACAAAACCAACAAAAAAGGCTATTGAATTTAAATAAACCACTCTGCAGGCTGAATCAACCAATTATAGCCTCAACATCCATGCATTGTTCGATTGTTTCTGCAAGCATATCAAGCTGTTTATTTTTTTGCTCAAACAGATCTAAATCTTCCACTTCTTTTCCTATTAATGAAAAAAACCACTTTAAAACACAGCTGTTTGAGAAAAATCCATGCAGATATGTGCCAATAATCTTATTCTTTTCATCAAATACACACACACCATCGTCTTTAAGCAGATTTTTTGCCCCGCTTAGATAAGAAACCCCATGATGAATCTCATATCCCTCAACAACCTTGCATCCAAAATCCTCAAGTGTTTCATACCGTTTTCTCACAAGCACCTTACTGTCTAAAAACTGCGTATCCATCTCAAGCAAACCCAATGCCCTTTTATTAGAAATGGTTTTTCCAAGCAGCTGAAAACCGCCGCAGATACCCACAATAGGCAGGTGTCCTTTTAGCTTCACTATTGCATCGACTAACTTTTGCTTTTTTAAAAACTCAAGGTCAAACAGAGGATTTTTGCTACCCGGTATAATAACAGCATCACAATCTTCTAACTGTTGAGGGCTATTTATATAACAAACAGACACATCTTTAAGGTAGTTAAACGCCAAAAAATCGCTAAAATTTGACATGTGAGGAAGCCTGATAATGCACAGCTTAATTTTGCCTGATGATTTTTGATTGAGCGATAGGGAATCCTCATCCTCAAGTGTTATATCAAGATAAGGAACAACACCGATTATTTTAACATCCACAAACTCTTTAAACCTATCAAAAGCAGGCTTCAAAAGCTCAATATCGCCTCTAAATTTGTTGATAATAAAACCTTTAACGAGATGTTTATATCTATCCTCAATCAAATCGTATGTGCCTTTTAAGTGAGCAAATACGCCGCCTCTGTCTATATCACCAACAACAAAAACATTGGCGCCTGCATAATCGGCCATTTTCATATTGACAAAATCAAACTGCTGTAGGTTTATCTCAGCAGGTGAGCCAGCACCCTCTAAAACAACATAATCAAACTCCTCTTTCAAAGAATCAAAAGCCTGCTTTGCTATCTTAAAATGTTCATCGAAGTAGGTGTAATACTCCTTATAAGATACGGTCTTAAAAAATCTACCCATGCGAATAATGTAGGATTTGCCGCTATCCGGTTTTATCAAAATTGGATTCATTCTAACATCAGGCTCAACAAAAGCTGCAAAAGCCTGAAGCGCCTGGGCTATACTTATCTCCTCACCGTTTTTTGTTACAATGCTATTTAAAGACATATTTTGAGCCTTAAACGGCGCAACTTTTAATCCTCTTCTGGCTAAAAGCCTGCAAAAACCTGCAGCCAAAAGCGTTTTTCCAACACCGCTTGCAGTTCCACAAAACATTATCTCCTTTTTCATAACTCTTCCAAAGCCTCAAGTAATCTATCAAGCTTATGCCTTTTTTTTATCGAAATTCTGATAAAATCTTTGCTTAACGAATAAAAATTATCACAAACCCTGATTAAAATACCCTTTTTTATAAGAAACGACTCAAGCATTTTGCCATCTAAACTGTTTAATTTTATAAGCAAAAAATTGACATTGCTGCTAAAAACCTTGATAAAACCAAACCGCTTCAAGCCTTCCATTAAATATGCGCGGTTTTTGTCTACCTCATCAACAATAGCCTTTCTGTTTACATCTAAATTCTTCAAAGCAATTATACATGAAATAGATGAGATTCTCCATGGCAGAGCAATTCTGTTGAGTTTTTCTAAAATAACTTTGTTTTTAGTATATGCCCAGCCCACCCTAATGCCTGCAAGTGAGTAAAACTTGGATAAAGAGCGCAAAACGACGATATTATCCATATCACTGCCAAGCAGCGTTTCTCTATTGCTGTAAAAATCAATATACGCTTCATCTACAACAAAAGTGGTTTTTTTGAAACTACCAGCAAGTTTCAGTATCTCCTCTTTTTTTATAACTCCTCCTGTGGGATTGTTTGGGTTGCAGATGAAACACAGATCTACACCATCAAGCCTTGCCTTGTCTATTTCAAACTCAAAACCATTCTCCTCTTCTGCCACAAAATGCTTTATATCCAAGCCATAAAGCTCACAAAACCTTGCATACTCTATATAGGTAGGATCAAAAATCAAAGCCTTCTTATATGCAAACATTTCACAGATCGACTTGATAATAGGCGATGTGCCGCTATCTACAAAGATAAATTTCTCATCTATACCGCAAAGGCTGGATAAGCGCTTCTTTAACAAAAAACCATCCTCAGTGGGCAGATGTTGAGTATAAAATTTTAAGTCATCGCTATCAGGTATAACAATATCGCCGTCAAATACATTACTGCTTAAATCAATAATTTCTTTGGCGTCTTTATTAAGCTTATCCGCCCAATAGAAAATATTACCGCCATGTTTAAACATACAGGTCATAAATCGCCACAACCAAAAGCAGTAAAAGCTGTGTGGTTTCTATTGCAAAACCCAACATATCGCCTGTTATAACACCGATTTTAGATTTAAAATACTCAAACAGTAAAAATGTGTAAACAAAAAAAACACCCGCCACAACAAAAGGCAAAACCCCTTTAATCACAAAAAAACTCGATAGAATAATAGCATAGCCTATTAAAAAATCTGTGATGTTAAACTGTTTAAAAAAAGGTGCGGCAGTGCCTGTTTTTCTGCCGTATGGGAGTTTTTTCATTAAATAAATGCAGCCAAACCTGCTGTAGGATGGAATAAATATAAGCATCAAATAATCTTTTATATGCAAAAAGGCTGCGTATCTTCCCAAAAGCACAACAACAATTGCCAGCACACCAAAGCTTCCCAGTCGGCTATCCTTCATAATCTCAAGCATCTTAACTTTATCCCTTAAGGAGAAAAACGCATCACTTGTGTCTGCAAGCCCATCAAGGTGCAGACCCCTTGTAATGAACACACAATAAACAGCAGCAAGATAGGCAAAAAGGCCGTGTATAAAACTCAAGGCATATACACCCAGCCCTATTAGCAAACCAACAAGGGGAAAATATCTAACAGCTGATTTTGCATCAAACGCTGTATTTATCCTTACTATTGTTAAAAAGGAAAGGGCCGAAAAAAAGCCCCTCATCTATTCACCCTTTGATACACCAGCCTGACTGAATGTTGCAACCTCACTAATTACTTTGGCTGCAGCATCGATAATATGCATGGCAAGGGTTGCCCCTGTACCCTCACCAAGTCTCATATTAAGCTTCAAAATGGGCTTGAGATTTAAATATTCAAGCATCAATTTATGGCCGTTTTCTTCTGATAGATGGCCTGCAAACATATAGTAGTGCGTATTTTTAGACAAACCATATGCGATCAATGCAGCGGCAGTTGAGATAAAACCATCAACAACTACAGGAATCTTTTTATAAGCAGCAGCTAAAATAACGCCTGCGATAGCTCCTATTTCTATGCCACCAACTTTACTTAACACATCTATAGGGTCGTTTTTGTCGGGTTTGTTTAATTCAATTCCCCGTTTTATTACATTCACCTTATTTTGCCATCTCTTTTCATCAATACCTGTGCCTTTTCCAGCAATTAAGGTGGGGTCTTTGTCTAAAATCACGCTTGCTATGGCAGCTGACGGTGTTGTGTTGCCAATTCCCATATCACCTGTTGCAACAATATTAAGATTGTGGGATTCGATATATTTTAAGGCTATTTCAAAACCTGTCTCAATCGATTTTTCTGCCTCCTGTCTGCTCATTGCTGGTTGTTTTGTAAAGTTTTCCGTACCGTTTTTAACCTTTTTGATTATAAATTCATTTTTACCAATAATTTTTTCTTTAAAATCACATCTGCTACCCACATCTGCAACAACAACCTTTGCATTATTCTGGCGTGCAAGCACCGTTATTGTCGCAATATCGTTTACAAAAGCCCTTATCATCTCACAGGTAACAACAGCAGGAAATGCACTAACGCCTTCCTCCACAACACCGTGATCACCTGCAAACACAAAAACAGCCCTCTTATCAACCTCAGGTTTAAGTGTTGACTGGATTGCACAGAGTTTTTCAGAGATATCGTTAAGCATTCCAACAGCTCTCGGCGGCATAATCAACTCAGATGTCCTCTGAATCGCCTTTTTTAAATACTCATCGCTATAAGGTGTAATACTATCCAAAATCCTGTTAAGCATAATAACCTCCTGCTAAAATAAGAATAGCAAACAAACTAACACTGTATGCAAAATACTCCATCGCCTGTTTTTGTGTTTTTAATTCTACAAATAAAGAGCCTATCAATACAGCCATATAACTATCACACAACACAAGAAAGATTTTAAATAAAGGCTTTTGAGAAATAACGGCAACAAAAAACGAAATCAAAATTACATTAACCGCCTTCTTTTTTTTATCATCAAGCAGATCAAAAGCAAAAAAAGACGGTATGGCAATTAGAAAAACAGGATTTAATTTAAACATAAAAAAAGCTGGCAGAGAACAAACAACAGAAACCGCAACCCTTTTAAGTGTATCGATATCGCCTTTTTTTATGTATGAATAAAATGCAAGCGGCAACGATGAGAAAAAAACCTTAATACCCGTGTTATTTAGAAGTAAAAGTTGACCGATAATAAAAGCTAAAATAACAGCACCGCCACAGTCGAAAATCCTCAAAGGTTTTGATTTATAAAGGTGATTAAAAAACAGACAGCCAACAAGTGCAATGTAGAAGGTAAATATCGATACACTAACAAGCGGGCTCATATTAAATCCATATCAAAAATTTAAACCATAGTCAAATTAGGCAATTGAAAATCCTCTTTGGGTTTATTATAATGAAGTGCTATGTGGAAAGAGGTAATAAATGACTTTAAAGACAAAATAGAAACACAGGATTTAGAAAAGATCCTCTTAATTGAGCCTGTTTTTATATCACCTCAAAAAATCACACTAACAATACCAAATGATGATGTTAAACTCCTGCTTACAGAAAAATACAAATCCCAGCTTAAAGAAAGCTTAAAAAAGGTTTTCGGCAGGCTACCAAAGATTGAGCTGATATTAAAACAGGAGGAGAAAAACAACCTAAATCCACGCTACAGCTTTTCAAATTTTGTGGTAGGCCCAAGCAATCAGCTTGCCTATGCAGCAAGTGTTGCTGTGAGTGAAAATCCAGCCAAAGCATACAATCCGCTTTTTATCTACGGCGGTGTCGGTTTGGGTAAAACTCATCTCTTGCATGCCATAGGAAACGCAATAAAAAAGAACAATCACAAAGCAAAGGTGTTGTATATCTCAAGTGAGGAGTTTACAAACGAGCTGATAAACTCCATTCAATACAAAAAAATGTCTCAATTTAGAAACAAATACAGAAATTTAGACTGTCTTTTAATAGACGACATTCAGTTTATCTCAAAAAAGGAAAGAACAGAGGAGGAGTTTTTTCACACATTTAACTCACTCTTTGAAAATCAGAAACAGATAGTCATAACAAGCGACAAGCCACCAAATGATATACCCGACATAGAAAACAGGCTAAAATCCCGTTTCAGCTGGGGGTTAATTGTTGATATACAACCACCTGAGTTTGAAACCCGTATAGCAATAATACAAAAAAAGGCAGAGCTGTTTAACCTAAACCTTACACCAGAGATAATCGAGTTCATAGCCCAGAATATAAGCTCAAATGTTAGAGAAATAGAAGGCGCCTTAATAAAAATATCCGCCTATAAATCGATAATGAGAAGACCGATTACGCTCAATTTAGTAAAAAGCACGCTTCAGGATATTGTTATCAGAAAGGAAAAAATGCTCACCGTTGAAAATATACAAAAAACAGTTGCACGCCACTTTGGTATCACAGTTGAGGAGTTAACATCGCCAAAGAGAAAAAAAGAGATTCTTATTCCAAGGGAAGTCGCAATGTATCTGACAAGAAAAATCACAAAAAATTCATTACCCGAAATAAGGGCAAAATTTGGCGTAAAAAGCCACGCAACCATAATAAATGCCTGCAAAAAGATAGAAAAAGAACTTCAGGATAACTTTGAATTAAGAGAAAAAATTGAAAGAATAGAAAAAGAGATCACAGATGTTTAAAAAAATGTCAACAAGTATAAAAACCAAAAACATAATTGTCAAAAACACGAATAGTAAAAAAATTTTAAACACAAAATCAAAAGAAATTGACAACAAAAAGAAAATAAAAAACCTCAAAACAACAACAAAACATCCAGGTTTTAACATACAGACACACTCTAAGCCTATTACTATCTTCAAAAACAAAGAAATAATATAAAAGGAGGCAATAATGTTAATAAGCACAAAAATACTCAAAGAGATTACAACAAACTGCTCTTTAGCCACATTAAAACAAAAAGACCTACCAAACAGCAACATACTTATAAACTTTAAAGAAAACACAATAGAGGCTATAGGCTCAAATCAAACAGCCACAATAATCGAAACAAGAGAAATACCATCAACACAAGAGGTCTCTATACTTATAGACCCAAATAAACTTCTAAATATTCTAAAAGAGATAAAAGATGAAAACATAGAAATAGAAACAGATGGGAAGATATTATCAATTAAAGCTGGTAATTTTAAAACGAAGATAAAAGTACAGCAAACAGAGGCATTTGAGGTCCTAAACGACGAAAACAGTGAGGAAATCACCCAGATTGAACCCGAAAAACTCAAAAAGCTCATCAAGGAAACAATCTATTGCCCCGACAAAAACGACATATCAAGGGAGTACACAGGTATATTCTTTGAGTTAGAAAAAGATAAAATAAAAGCAACAGCCACAGACCACTACAGGCTCATCAATGTCTCAACACCTAACCAAAACCAAACAGAGATAACATTTATATTAGAAAACAACGGCGCACAGATTCTCAACAGGATAAACCTAAATTCCAAAATAAAACTTCTTAAATCCCAGAATATGGTTGTATTTAAAACCGACACGACAAAGGTTATATCAAAAACAATAAGCGGCAACTTTCCAGACTATAACCAGATTCTATTAAAAGAGGATACATCAAATGTTGTAGAGTTCGATACCGTTCAATTAAAAGACACCATAAAAAGGGTTTCAACACTATCTCAAAACAGAGAAATTATAATAGATATACAGTTAAACGATAGCAAAACAATAATAAAAAGTAATAATAACGAAGGTGAAGAAGCAGAGGATATTGTAGAACTAAAAAACATAAAAGCAGAGGAAAATCTTATCATAAAGGTAGATTCTAAATTTGTCTTAGACTTTCTACCCCAAATCACATCACAGAATTTATTATTCCTATACAGAAGCTCAGAAGAACCCATTATGTTTAAAACAGACGAAGATCACTACAGCTATAATTACATAATGACGCCAATTATAGAATAGATGCTTATAAAAAACATATTTTTAGTAAACTTCAAAAATTTTGACTTCTTTAAAGCCAACTTCAACAGGGTAAATGTAATTACAGGACCAAATGGTGCAGGAAAAACAAATCTTTTAGATGGAATTTTTACTGCATTAAATGGCCACCCCTTTAGAAAAGTTATTAAAAATATTCCCAAAGATAAATCAAAAGATACGATTGCTTCGGCTACTATAGATAACAGCAATGTAATTATAAAAATTTCAAATAACCAGAAAACCATAAAACTCAACTCAAAAACCACAACCTCGATTGAACTAAAAAAACTCTTTCCCACAATAGAATACTCAATCAACTCATTTATAAATTTCAAAAACAAAGATTATATATTTAGCCTGTTAGATAGAGGTGTTTTTGCCTTTGATAAAACAATAATAGAAAAAATCATGGAATATAAAAAACTGCTAAAAATTAAGAGAAATGCCCTAAAACAGCAGCAATTTGATGTCGTTGATACAATAAATGGCAGATTTTTGGAATTAGTAGAGTCTATCTCAAACCTAAGGGAAAAATTAATCAAAGATATAAAAGAAGCAGTGTGTGAGTGCTTTGGTAGTTTTTATAATAAAAAATTGGATGTTTTTTACTCTATCAGCAAAATAGATGAAAAGATACTTCAAATAGAAAAAAAGAAGGGAAGAATTTTATCATCATTAAAAAAAGATAGATTAATTCTATATCTAAATGGTTTGGATTTATTTGAATTTTCCTCAGTTGGTGAGAAAAAAATCGCACTGTTATGTATTGTTTTAAGTATAGCAAAAATGTATAATAGCAAAGGCGTGCACCCTGTTTTACTGATTGACGATTTAGAGGGTGATCTTGATTTTCAAACACAGGGGAGGGTGTTTAGTAGTATTCTTAAACTTCCAAATCAATTATTTATAACCACACTTGGTGCGTACAGGGGTTTTAATACAATACAGTTATAAGAGGTGTTTGAGTTGGCAGAGTATACAGCTGAAAGTATTAAGGTTTTAAAGGGTTTAGAAGCCGTTAGAAAAAGGCCCGCAATGTATATTGGAGGAACCTCAACAGAGGGACTTCACCACCTTGTTTATGAAGTGGTGGATAACTCAATAGATGAGGCTATGGCGGGTTTTTGTGATACTATAAATGTTTTTATTAATGAGGATAACTCTATAACCGTCGAGGATAACGGCAGAGGTATACCTGTAGATATCCATCCAACAGAAAAAGTGCCCGCTGTGACACTGGTGTTGACAACACTACATGCCGGTGGAAAGTTTGATAATAAAAACTATAAAGTCTCAGGTGGTTTGCATGGTGTTGGAATTAGTGTTGTAAACGCTTTATCGGAGAATCTAACCGTTGAGATAAAAAGGGGCGGTAAGGTATATCGCCAGCAGTTTGAAAGAGGGATTCCTAAAACAGATTTAGAAATTATCGGGGAAACAGATAAAACAGGAACAACAATAACATTTCTACCGGATAGTGAAATCTTTGAAACCATAGAGTTTAATTACGAAATCCTACTGAAACGGCTAAGAGAGCTTGCATTCCTCAACAAGGGGGTTAAGATATCACTGTTTGATAGAAGAAGTGGCAAATCAGAAACCTTTAGATATGAAAACGGCCTTATCTCTTTTGTAGATTATTTAAGCTCATCTAAGCCACGATTGTTTGATGAGCCTGTATATTTCAATATTGAAGATGATAAGATTTTAGTCGAACTTGCATTTGTTTATACAAATATATACTCAAGTGTTATTCAAACATTTGCAAACTCGATAAACACAGTTGAAGGTGGCGTGCATCTATCTGCATTTAAATCTGTTTTAACAAAAACAATCAATAGATACGCAAAAAATAACAATCTAATAAAAGGAAATGTTGTTTTTAGTGGTGATGATGTAAGAGAAGGGTTGTATGCCGTTTTATCTGTAAGACTACCCAATCCTCAATTTGAAGGGCAAACCAAAACAAAGTTGGTAAATACCACTATAAAGAATATTATCCAAACAAAGCTTTATGAAAGGTTTAATGAGTATTTTGATGAGCATCCAGCCGTAGCAAAAGCAATAATTGAGAAGGTTTATAAAGCGTTTACTGCAAGAGAGGCAGCAAGGAAGGCAAGGGAGCTTGTAAGAAGAAAAACCGTTTTTGAATCAAAGGGGCTGCCGGGAAAATTAGCAGACTGTCAGGAAAAAGACCCTGCAAAAACAGAGCTTTTTTTGGTTGAGGGTGATTCTGCGGGTGGCTCTGCAAAACAGGCAAGAGACAGGGTTTTTCAGGCTATTTTGCCACTTAAAGGAAAGATTCTAAATACAGAAAAAACCAACATGAAAAAGGTTTTGGATAGTGAGGAGATTAGGAATATTATAACAGCAATTGGTAGTGGAATAGGTGATTCATTTAAGATTGATGATGTGAGGTATCACAAGATTATTATTATGACAGATGCCGATGTTGATGGAAGTCATATCCAGACATTAATTTTAACATTGTTTTTTAGATACTTTCAAGAATTGATTGAAAATGGATATGTTTATATAGCCCAGCCTCCACTCTACAGGGTTAAGGTTGGCAAGAAAGAAACCTATATAAGGGATGAAAAACAGCTTAAAGAGTTCTTAATTAATAGGGGTATAGAGGATTTTAAGCCTGTGGTTGATGATAGGGTTATTGAGACTAATGAGTTTAAAAAGATTTTATCCAAGCTATTGGTTTATGAGGATTTAGTTGATAGGCTTTCAAAGAAATATACAAGCGAAGAGATTATCAGATGTTTGTCTATTTTAGGTCCGTCGGCTGATGAAGTGTTGGATAAAGGATTTTTTGATAAACTCAAAGATTGTCTTAGTGAGAATTCCTTAATTAAACTTAAAGAAATAAAACCTGAGGGCGATAATATAATATTTGCCTACGAAATAGATAACGAGGAGAAAGAGATTTTTATACCCGCCTCATTCTTTAATTCGCATGAGTTTGAACTGATAAAAAAATATACACCATCCAATAACCTCCTTGGAAAACCGCCATTTAAGGTGATGGTTAAAGATGAAATAAAAGAGTTTAAAACAATTAAAGAGATGCTTGAATTTATAGAGGAGCGAGCAAAAAAGGGTGTGGAGATACAGAGGTATAAGGGTCTTGGTGAGATGAATCCGCAGCAGTTGTGGGAGACAACAATGGATCCCAAAAAGAGAAGATTACTGAAGGTTACTATTGATGATGCCAAAAAAGCCGATGAGGTTTTTAATATGCTTATGGGTAATAACCCCAATCTAAGAAAAGAATTTATTGTAAAAAATGCAAAATTTGTCAAAAACCTTGATATTTAGCGGAGTGATCGATGAAAGATCTGTTTGATGATAAAAATATATTACCTATAGATATAAAAGATACGATGCAGCAGTCCTACCTTGATTACTCGATGAGTGTTATTGTTGGTAGGGCAATTCCTGATGCAAGGGATGGTTTGAAACCTGTTCACAGAAGAATACTCTATGCAATGAAAGAGCTTAATTTAGATCACAATAAACCATACAAAAAGAGTGCAAGGGTTGTTGGTGATGTTATAGGTAAATACCATCCGCATGGTGATATGGCTGTTTATGATGCACTGGTTAGAATGAGTCAGGATTTTTCTATGCGCTATCCTTTAATCGATGGACAGGGTAATTTTGGTTCTTTGGATGGTGATTCTGCTGCTGCGATGAGATATACAGAGGTTAGATTATCAAAAATAGCTGAGGAGATGCTCAAAGACCTTGATAAAAATACAGTGGATTTTATTCCAAACTACGATGATTCACTGCTTGAGCCAGCTGTTTTGCCTACTTTTATACCGAATCTATTGATGAATGGAACAGATGGTATAGCTGTTGGTTTTGCAACAAAGATTCCACCGCATAATCTCTCAGAGGTTATAGATGCCTGTATTGCCTATCTTGAAAATGATGGTGAAATAGACATTGATGAGATTTTGAAATATATAAAGGGTCCAGATTTTCCAACCGGTGGTATATGTTTCGATAAAGCCTCTATTGCTGAAGCATACAAAAAAGGTATAGGTAAGATAAAGATTAGAGCGAGGGTAAAGGAAGAAAAGATTAAAAATAGAATAGCTTTAATTGTTTATGAAATCCCGTATCAGGTGAATAAGGCTTTGCTTTTGCAGAGCATTGCACAACTTGTAAAAGATAAGAAAATAGATGGTATAGCCGATTTAAGGGATGAATCCAACAAAGAGGGTGTAAGGATTGTTATTGAATTAAAGAAGGATGAGCAGCCGCAGGTTATACTCAATAAGCTTTTTAAATTAACAAATCTACAGATTACCTTTGGTGTCAATATGATGGCGCTTGTGGACAACACACCCACGCTTCTGAATATTAAGGATGCCGTTGCCGTTTTTGTTAAACACAGGATTGATGTTGTAAAAAGAAGAACAGCCTACCTGCTTGCAAAGGCAAAAGAAAGACTTCATATTGTTGAGGGCTTGTTGATAACACTTGATAATATTGATGAGGTTGTTGCGATTATTAAATCATCTCAATCAACATCACAGGCGAGGGTTAAATTAAAAGAGCGTTTTAGGTTAAGTGATAAACAAACACAGGCGATTCTTGATATGAAACTTTCACGACTTACAGCTTTGGAGTGGCAGAAGCTTGTCGATGAAAAGAATGGTTTAATTAAGGATATCGAGTATTATGAGAGTGTTTTAAAACAGAAAGATGTTTTAAAGAAACTTATCAAAGATGAGTTTTTATATATAAAAAACAGCTACAGCGATAAAAGGCGCACTCAGATCCTTGATAGAGTATCTGATATATCTGTTGAGGATGTTGTTAAGGATGAGGATTTGATAATAACATTTTCTAAGAAAGGCTATGTAAAGGCTGTGCCTGTGAGTGTTTATTCAACTCAAAATAGAGGTGGAAAAGGAAGAATCGCTGCAACATTTGCAGATAATGATTATATTGTTGATATATTTTTAACAAACAGCCTTAATACTTTGCTGTGTTTTACCAATATGGGCAGGGTTTATGCGATTAGAGCTTATTATATACCCAAGCAGGCACCATCCTCAAGGGGTAGGCCTATTGTTAATTTTATTAAACTGCAGCCTCAGGAGTATGTTAAGACTGTATTGCCAGCTAAAGATGGCGATAGCTTATTTTTTGTAACATCAAGCGGTATTGTAAAGCGCTCATCTTTTGAGAATTTTGAAAATATACCATCAAACGGCAAATACGCTATAAAATTGGCCTCTCAGGATACCCTGGTAAGGGTCTTTAGTGTATCCAATGATGATGAGGTTGTGATTGTTACAAAGAACGGTATGTGTGTTAGATTCGATGTATCTCAAGTCAGGGATATGGGTAGGACTGCTGCAGGTGTAAGGGGTATTAGATTGGATGATAATGATGAGGTTGTTAGTGCTGATGGTTTATCCAAAAACCATACAAAGATTATCGTTATAACGCAGAAAGGTATCGGTAAACTAATAAGAATAGAGGATATAAGAAAGATAAACAGGGGCGGCAGGGGTGTTAAGTGTATAAAATTACTTAACGGTGATAGCGTTGCATCTTCACTGGCATTACACGATAACGATGATATAATAGTAATTACAAAAAATGGTAAGGTGATAAAGATTGAAGCATCCTCAATAAGTGTGTTTAGTAGATATGCAAGAGGTGTAAAGATTATCCAACTTGACGATGATGATATCGTGATGGGTGTTGTTGTGGCAGAGGAGGGAAATGAATACTCTAATTAAAGCGGCGATAAAAAGAGATATCGATACAGTTGATAAAAAGTTAAAGGAGTATCTAAAACCCTACTCTGCATTGGTTGGTGATGTATGTAATCAGGTGATATGGGGAGGAAAACGCTTAAGGCCTCTTATTGTCTATTATAGCTATCTTGCCTTGGGTGGCAAAAGAAAAGAGGATGCTGTTGGGGTTGGTGCTATTATTGAGATGATACATACGGCAAGTCTGCTTCACGATGATATTATAGATGAGGCGCTTTTTAGACGGGGAAAACCCTCAGCCAATACCGTTTTTGGTATAAAACCCGCTGTTTTGGGCGGAGATTATCTGTATTCACTTGCGTTTAATATGGTGTTGGATTTTGATATTAAGATAGCAAAAGATATTTCTCTGGCTGCATATACTTTAACAGAGGGTGAGGTATTGGAGATCGAAAAGGCCTTTAATGTAGATACTACTACTGATGAGTATTTAGATATAATCTATAAAAAAACGGCTGTTTTGATAGAGGTAAGTGCAGGCTGTGGTGCAATACTTGCAGATAAAGATTCTACCGATGCCTTTAAAGATTACGGCAAAAATCTTGGCTTTGCTTTCCAGATAAAGGACGATTGTCTGGATTATATGGGGGATGTCAAAAAGGTTGGTAAGGATTTAGGTATAGATCTAAAAGAGGGCAAGATAACACTACCAGTTTTTTATGCGTTTGAGAGGGATGGCAGTTTAAAGGGTATGGTTAAAGAGTTCTTTGATAAAATGGATGAAAAACTGCTTGACAAAATTATAGAAAGCGTTAAACAAAACGGGCTTGATAGGGCTATTGAAGATGCCGTTTATTATTCTCAGAGGGCAAAAAAGGCAATAGAGCATCTAAAGGATTCTAAGTATAAAGATTATCTTCTTGCTATTGCTGATTATGCCGTTGAAAGGGAAAAATGATAAGTTTGATAGGAACAAACCATAAAAATTCCCCATCTTTTGTTAGAGAAAAACTCGCATTTGATAATAACCATTTGGATAGGTATCTACTTGAACTGAAGAATAGATTGTTACTTGATGAGGTTATGATCCTTTCTACATGTAACAGGGTTGAGGTGTTGTTTGTCGCTAAAGAAGATAAAGATGATAGTGCGATAGAATACCTATCAAGACATTCAAGTATTCAGATAGATGAGTTGAAAAAATATCTTTACATAAAACATGATCTTGATGCTGTTGAGCATATTTTTGAGGTTGCCTCATCTTTGGATTCGATGGTTATAGGTGAGCCGCAGATTTTAGGCCAGCTAAAGGAGGCTTATAAGTGGTCTGTTGAGTTTTATACAAGCGGTGCAACGATAAACAGAATCATGCGAAGGGCATTCCATGCAGCAAAGGTTGTTAAAACAAAAACGGATATCGCAAAAGGGGCTATCAGCCTACCGTATGCCGCTTTTCTAAAAACACGCGAAATTGTAGATATTGAGAATAAAAATGTTGTAAGTATAGGCTCATCAGAGATGAACGTTTTAACAGTTGAGTATTTTGCAAAAGCAGGGGCAAAAATCACAGCCATGGTTAACAGAACCCCTGAAAAAGTTGAGGAAATAGCCAAAACTTACAATGCCAGAGTGTTTTCTCTTAATGGGCTAAAAGAGGCTTTAAAAGATGCAGATATCATAATCTCTGCTACATCATCGATGCAGCCGATTATTACAAAGGATTTATTACCACATAAAAATCTAATCATCATTGATATGGCCATACCGCCTGATACGGAAAAGTCGATTAGTAATATGAACAATGTGAAGGTTATTTTTATAGATGATTTAAAGGATATTGTTGAGCAGTCTTTAAATTACAGAAAAAATCAGGCAGAGAGAGCCAAAAAGATCATAAAGGATGAGCTGCAGGAGTATGTGAAATATGTAGAATCGCTCAACTACGATGATGTTATAAAAAAGATAAGAATGGATGCAGAAAGAATCAGGAGTTTGGAGATTTACAAATTTAAAAAGATGTATAACGGAAAATTGGATGATGAACTGCTTGATGGAGTGGATAAACTCACCCGCTCTATTTTGAATAAGGTTTTGCATGAGCCCACTGTTAGAATTAAGGATTTTATCAACCACCCAGAAGGGGATATGTATATTGAGCTGTTGCGCAGGATTTTTAATATCAGTAAGTCAAAAGAGGATGTAAAATGTTTCTTTTCAGCCAACAACTAAAGATTGGCTCACGCTCATCCAAACTTGCCCTCTGGCAGGCTGAGTTTGTTGCAAAACAACTAAAAAGTCTGGGTATTGACTCAACGATTGTTCCTATTAAAACGCAGGGTGATAAAATCGATAAACCGCTCTATGAATTCGGTGGCAAAGGTTTGTTTATTAAAGAACTTGAAAAAGCTTTAATAGATGGGCAGATAGATATAGCCGTTCATAGCTTAAAGGATATGAGTGTATTTGAAGATAAAACCTTTGAGTTTGTTGTGCTTAAAAGGGATTATCATGTAGATACATTTGTTAGTTTTAAGGGTAATATCTTTGAGCTTGAGAAACATGCCAAAATCGGCACATCATCTTTAAGAAGGCAGGCAGAGCTTTTAAGGCTCAGGGATGATATAGAATTTATGCCTTTAAGGGGTAATCTTGACACAAGGCTAAAAAAGCTAAAAAGCGGCGTGGTTGATGGCATAGTTGTATCAAAAAGCGGCCTTATGAGGTTAGGGTTGTACGATGAATATTATATGTACGACCTTGATGTTGTTGTGCCTGCAGCAGGTCAGGGTGTGATAGCTGTGGAGTTTTTAAGGGATAGTCCATTTAAAGATGATTTAAAAAAATTAGAGGATGAAGAAACGCGGGTCTGTATTGAGGCGGAACGCTCCTTTGTTGTCCAGCTAAACGCATCGTGCAACTATCCTATTGGGGCTTATGCGTATTTTAATAAAGACGGTGAGTTTTGTATGCGGGTAAGTTATGGGTTTGTAGATAACCTAAAACGACTCATCAGGTTCAGTCTGTGTGACAGAAGCCCGATATTTGTGCTCTCAAAAGTTGTTGATGAGGTTTTAAAGAGGATAAAACAATGATTATTGCTGTTGATAGAAATCTACCGTTGAAATTTTTTCCCTTTATTAATGAGCCTATCTGGTTTGAGGATAATTTTGATAGGCGTTTTTTGCTTAAGTGTGAAAAGATTGAGAAAAATAGCAAGTATCTTTTAAAACATGCAAATGACGGAGATATCGTTTTTGGTTATCATAAAAAACCATCCAAAAAAGGCAGTGTGCTTTTTAGTGCAAACAAAGAAGATTTGATAAAATATACAGAAAAATTCGACGAGGTTTTTGATATCTATCCTGTGTATTCTTTAGCCTTCAGAAGCGTTGATTTTATGCTTGATAGTAACTATGAATGGGTTGTGTTTACAAGCAAAAGGGCTGTTGAGTTTTTCTTTAAGAGGGTTTCTGTAAGGTTTTTTTGCAACAAAAGACTTGCAGCAATTGGTGATTCAACAGCATTTGCCCTGATGAGCAAGGGTTTTAGACTGGATTATGTGCCCAAGGAGCATTACTCTGATAATCTGATAGAATTTTTGAAAGATAAATCCAATGTGCTTGTTGTGACGGCTAAAAAGCACAATCCTATTTATGATGAGCTTGATAATGTCTCGGTTGTTGCTGCATATGAAAACTACATACCGGATGAGATACAGTATTTCACATATCCAGATAAAACATTTGATTTTGGATTGTTTAGTTCACCTTCTGCATTCTGGCACATAAAAGAGGCTTGTAGTAGTTATGAGTTTGCAAAAAGGATAAAAACGATTGTTGCTATAGGTAAAACAACTAAGAGATATATAGAATCATGCGGTTTTGAAGCTTTAATGGCTGAAGATACATCGATTGAAGCGATGTTTGAGTTAATTTTAAAGGGGGTATGATGGGGGATTTTAAAGAACTTGAAAGGATTGCAAAGGATATAAGAAAAGATATTTTGATTATGCTTAATAAGGCAAAGAGTGGTCATTCGGGAGGCTCTTTAAGTATCGTTGATATTCTTGTTGCCCTATATTTTGGCGGTATTATGAATTATGACCCAAAGAATCCTTCATGGGAGGATAGGGATAGACTTGTGTTATCAAAGGGTCATGCATGCCCTGCTTTGTATGCAACACTTGCAAGGGCAGGGTTTTTTGAAAGAAAGCTTCTGTGGAGTTTACGCAGGCTTGGTTCTCCCCTACAGGGTCATCCCGATGCAAATAAGCTCAACGGAATAGATGCATCAACAGGTTCTCTGGGCAATGGCATTACCCAGGCTGTAGGTATGGCTCTTGCTGCCAAGGTTTTAAAGAAACGATACAAGGTGTTTTGTATTATGGGAGATGGTGAGCTGCAGGAGGGTGTTGTATGGGAAGCATTTATGGCAGCTGCTCATTATAAACTATCAAATCTCATAGTTATAGTTGACTACAATGGCCTTCAGATAGACGGTGCAGTGACAAATGTTATGAATATAAATCCTTTGAAGGATAAGCTTGAAGCATTTGGTTTTAAAACCCATGAAATCGGTGGGCATGTTTATAAAAATCTTATAGACACTCTAATAACAGCAAAGAGAAATGTGATCTCGCCTACGGCGATCATTGCAAGAACCGTTAAGGGATACGGTGTTTCCTTTATGGCAAACAGGGTTGAATATCACGGTATACCACCAACGGATGATGAGCTGGAAAAAGCACTAAAGGAGTTAGACAATGGAGTATAAAGCCACAAGGGATGGATACGGTGATGCTTTGGTTGAGCTTGGCAAAATAGATGAAAAGGTTGTTGTGCTTGATGCTGACTTAAGCGGCTCAACAAAATCTGCAAAATTTAATAAATCTTTTAGCAATAGATTCTTCAATATGGGTATAGCTGAGGCAAATATGGCTGGTGTTGCAGCCGGTATGGCTTTATGTGGCCTAAAACCGTATGCATCAAGCTTTGCTGTGTTTATTACAGGCAGGGCTTTTGAAATTGTAAGGCAATCGATCGGTTATCAAAACTTGCATGTTGTTTTATGCGGTTCACACTCAGGAATTAGTGTGGGTGAGGATGGTGGCTCGCATCAGGCGATTGCAGATATTGCAGTTATGAGGGCTCTTCCCAATATGAAGGTTATAGTGCCTGCAGACTACAACGAAACAGTGCTTGCTGTTAAAGCCACTTTGAATATGGATGGACCTGTATATATCAGAACCTCTCGTGCTAAATCCCCTGTGTTTATTGAGAAAAGTAAGTTTGAATTGGGAAGGTTTGACCTGCTTAAAAATGGCAATGACGCAGTGATCTTTGCTTGCGGTATGATGAGCTATATTGCCCTTGAGGTTTCTGAATTGTTAGAAAAAGATGGAAAACATATAGCTGTTGTAAATGCATCATCCATTAAGCCTATTGATGAGGAGCTGACGCTAAGGCTTGCAAAACAAACAGGCAGGGTATTTACAGTTGAGGAGCATTCCGTGATAGGTGGATTGGGGGGTGCTATTTGTGAGTTTTTAGCAGGCAACTACCCCGTTAGGGTTGAGCGTATCGGTTTAAACGATGTGTTTGGACAATCTGGAACAAAGGAGGATCTATTCTGCAGCTACGGATTTACAAAAGAGGCTATAGCTGAGAGGATTCTAAAGGGTTTGAATGGTTGAGTTTATAGATGTATCAAAAAGCTATAGCGGTAAAGTCCTGTTTAGATCTTTGAACTTCAGAGTGGTGCCAAATCGCATAAATCAGATTATTCTGCCCCAATCAAGAGGCAAAAGCACGATTGTTAAAATGATATACGGTGCACAAAAGCCCGACAGTGGTTTTGTGAGGGTGTTTGATTTTAATGTATCGGATTTGAACTATTCTGGCATTCTTCTTCTGCGTCGATATTTAGGTATCATCTTTGAGGATATCAGGCTTATTTCAACGATGACAATAAAAGAGAATCTATCGGCTATTACAAGGCTTACAAAGAGAAATCTTTACCTATCCGATGAGATATTTGAGATGTTGAATATAGGATATCTACTGGATAAATACCCCTGCGAGCTTTCTATTAGCGAGCAATCTCTTGTTAATATCGTGCGTGGCATTATCTACAATTTTCCTCTTGTGGTGGCTGATGAGCCATTCAGGTATCTGTCTGAGGAATATAAAAGAAAGGTAATTGAACTGTTTAAGCATTTGAATAAAGAAAAAGGCATTACATTCCTTTTGACATCCATAAATAGCATCGATGATGAGTTTTTTGATGTGGAGTTGAATATTGAGGCGTGATAATGTAAAAGTTGCCCTGTTTTTTGTGTTTATATCGTTTGTTTTTACTATGAGCATATTGATGAGTATTTTTTTTGCATTCAACGATTTTTTACAGAAGAAAAAAAGCTCCACGCCGATGTATGTTTTTCTATCCGATAATGTCTCAAAATCTTTAGCCCAGACAATCGCAAATAATATTCTGCAGTACAAAGGCGTAAGAAAGGTAAAGCTTATAGATAAGAAAGAGGCGATGGATGCCATGCTTAAAAAGTTTTCAATAGACAAAAAGCTGTTTGGCTATAATCCCTTTCCCTACTCTATAGAGATTTTCTTTGAGCCGTCTTTTACAACACTAAAGCAGTTTAAGGTGTTTAAAGACAAACTAAACAACGCTTCAATTATCGCTATTAAATACCCTGTCGATGTCCTAAAAGAGATAGAGACCCTGCATAACAGGTTTATCTACTTTTCAAGGGTCGTTTTAAGCGTGCTCTACAGCGTGGAGTTTATCGTATTTGTTTCAATAATGACTATTTTTTACTCAAGCAGAAAAAACGATTACGATACATTGAAGTTTTTTGGTATAAAGCGATTTGTGATCTTTAAATTGTTTTTAAAGGATGTTTTTAAACCGGTTTTAAGCGGTGTTGTTTTTCTAATATTTTCTGTGGTTGTGTTTTATGTGTTGTATACAAAATATGGATACCTGCCCTATTTAGGCACAAAGCTGTTTGAGCTAAATCGCAACAATATGTTTGTGTTGAATGCCCTGATTGGTATGTTTTTTACATTTCTTTCCTGTCTAATCGTGTTTGTTTTCAGCGATGAAAAAATTTAGTATAGCTTTGCTTATCCTTTTGATTGCCTTTCCATCTTTTGCCTTTAAAAAGATCTCCATCCAGAAAAAACTTCAAAATATTAATGCAGAACTTAACAGAAAAAAGGTAGACTACGAAAAGATAAGAAACAGATATGCATCGATTCTGAACCAGATAAAATCAACAGATAGAAGGATATCCTACTTAAAGAAAAAGATAGAAACGATGCAGAAGGACCTGATTTTGCTAAACAGAAGAATATCAAAACTAAAAAAAGAGATTGCTACTGTGAGTGTTGATTTGAATCAGAAGAAAGAGCAGTTGTTTGATGAGCTAAAAGAGTATTATATGTATTCAAAAGTGGGACCATACTATTCAAAAGGCGTGTGGTATGGTTATATGAACGGCTATGTTACAGATTACATGCAAAAAAGGATTAACAACTATATCGACAAAAGGGAATACCTAAAAAAGAGGATTGTAGCTTTAAATAGTTTACTTAAAAAGAAACAGAACCTTATTGCGGGTATTAAAACACAGCAGAATAACCTTAATCTTCAAAAGCAGGCTTTGGCCCTGCTTGCCAAAAAAGCAGAAAAACAAAAACAGCTATACCTTGCTCAGATCAAAGAGCTTACAAAAAAACAGCAAAATCTAAAAGCTTTGCTTAAAAGAATTATAGAGGAAGAAAAGAAAAGAAAACAAAAGGCCATAGCAGGCAAAAAAATTAATAAGGCGTTGATTGAAAGGGAGTTTAGCCTGCTAAGAAGTAAAATAAAGCCTCCTGTTGAAGGCAGGGTTATAAGCCGATTTGGGAGAAAATACGATCCTTTATTTAAAGTCTATACAAGAAACGATGGAATTGATATAAAATCAAAGCAACACAGCTGCGTCAGGGTGATCGCATACGGTAGAGTGGATTTTGTTGGTGTTTTGCCAGGATATGGGGGTGTTGTTATAGTTAATCATCTAAATGGCTATTATACCGTATATGGAGGATTGAATCCTATTGTTAAAAAAGGCGAGGTGGTCAGGCGATATAGCTGTATAGGCAGGCTTTCTAAGAATGTATTGCATTTTGAGATAAGAAGGCATTCGCAGCCGATTGATCCTTTAACATTTCTTGATAGGAGGTTTTTAAGATGAAGAAGGCTTTTTTTGTTGCAGTAGCCTTTATATTGTTATCCTACTGTCAGGCTTTTGCTGTTGACAAATATCAAAAACTGATGATTTTTGCCAAGGTAATGGCCATTATACAGCAAAACTATGTGGATAATGTTAGTGAGGTTCAGCTAATAAACGATGCCATAAAGGGAATGGTAAGCTCGCTTGATCCACACTCTTCCTATATGACCAAAGATGAGTATAAGGAGCTTAAAATTCAAACGACCGGAAAGTTTGGCGGCCTTGGTATGGTTGTAACGATGAAGGATGGGATTGTAACCGTTGTTTCACCTATCGATGATACGCCTGCATATAAAGCGGGTATTAAAGCAGGCGATAAGATTATCAAGATCAACGGTGAAAGCACTTTCGGTATGACGCTGAATCAGGCTGTTAAGCTTCTAAGAGGCAAACCCGGCACGAAGGTTACAATCACAATTCTAAGGGAAGGCAAAAACAAGCCGTTTGATGTTACTATAACAAGGGCCATTATCCATGTAAAAAGTGTTAAGTATAAAAAATACGGCAACATCGGATATGTAAAGATTGCACAATTTCAGGATGGAACGGCAAAGGAACTTAAAAAGGCTTTAAAAAAGCTGGGTAATATCGATGGTCTTGTTATAGATTTAAGAAACGATCCGGGTGGATTGTTAAGAGAAGCTGTTGCTGTAAGTGATATTTTTATAAAAAAAGGCGTTATAGTTTCTATCAGGGGCAGGAGAAAAAGTGATGTTCAATATTTCTATGCCCATAACGACGGCACAGAGCCTGCATATCCAATAGTTGTTTTGATAAATTCAGGAACAGCCAGTGCAGCAGAGATTGTTTCAGGATGCCTTAAAGATCACAAAAGGGCGATTATTATGGGTACAAAAAGTTTTGGTAAGGGTTCTGTTCAATCGATTATTCCTTTAAGTGATGGTTCCGCTTTAAGGCTTACAACAGCACGGTATTATACACCATCTGGCAGAAGTATTCAGGCTGTGGGTATTGAGCCGGATATTGTTGTAAGACAGGCAAAGATTGTGCCGATCAATCCTCAATACACATTGAGAGAAAGCAATCTGATTCATCATCTAAACAATCCAAATGCCAATAACAGCAATAAAAATGTAAAGGGTAAAGATAACTTGACAAAAGAGCTAAAGAACGATTATCAGCTGTTAAGGGCTGTTGAGCTATTGAAAGCGGAGGATATAGTTTGCTCAAGAAGATCGCATTAATTGTTATTGTTTTGCTGTTTTCTATATCTTCATTTGCGGCAAGTTCTCTGTTTTTCCTAAAAAAGAAAAGACTTGCCATCGTGATTGACGATATGGGTTATGATGTAAACCTTGCAAGGGGTTTTGAGAGGCTGAATTTACCCCTTGCGTTTTCTTTTTTACCCGATGCACCTTACAGCACTGCTCTGTCCAGTGAATTTGCAAAAAACGGATTTGTAGTTATGATTCATATGCCCAGTCAGCCTATGAGTTATCCAAAAGAAAATCCAGGCAAAGATGCTATCTACACCTGGACAACGAGGAGTCAAACATTTTATTTATTAAACAGAGCAAAAAAAAGGATCCCTGATGCTGTAGGTTTAAACAACCATATGGGCTCTAAAATTTTAAAGGATAGAAGACACCTTGACTATATTATGGATTTTTTGAAAGAAAACAAAATGTTTTTTATAGACTCTGCTACTATTGTGGGTTCTTTGGGTTGTATTGAGGCTGATCGATTTGGTGTGCCCTGTCAGAGAAGAAGGGTTTTTTTGGATGATATAAAGCAGGTTGGGTATATAAAAAAAGAGATAGAAAGGGCGATTAAGTTGCTTGATAAATACAACAATGTCGTTGCTATCGGGCATTGCAATGTTAAAACACTTGAGGCGTTAAACGAAATGAAACCGCAACTAAAAAAATACCTTGTTAATGTATTGTTTGTTCTACAATGATATTAGCTTTTGATACATCCTGCGACGATACATCTGTTGCCTGTTTAAAAGGAGATAAATTTTCCAATCTTATCTCATCACAAATAGACATCCATGCTGAATTTGGCGGTGTAATACCAGAGATTGCAGCAAGAAAACATGCAGAGGTTATAGGGCATTTAACAAAAAAAGCCTTGAAGGATATTGATGCAACTTTGGATGATATAGACTACATAGCCGTCACAATAGGACCCGGTCTTGCACCCTCTTTGCTTGTTGGTGTTAGTTTTGCAAAGGCTTTAGCCTACAGCATAAAAAAACCCATTATACCCGTAAATCACATCGAGGGGCATATGTTTGCTCCGTTTTTTGGTAGAAAGATCGAATATCCTTTTCTGTCCTTGATTATCTCTGGAGGTCACACACATCTGTTTTTGGTTGAGGGTTTTGGAAAATACAAGCTTTTAGGTAAAACATTGGATGATGCTGTGGGTGAGGCGTTTGATAAAGTGGCAAGAATTCTGGGTTTGTCGTATCCTGGTGGACCTGTTATAGACAGGTTGTCAAAAACAGCAGATCCTTATCGTTTCAATATTCCTCAGGGGTTGAAAGACAAAAAAACCTTTAATTTCAGCTTTAGCGGGGTTAAGACACATGTTAAAAATCTTGTCAAAAAGATGGATAAGCTGTCAAAAACTGATATAAACAACATAGCAGCCTCGTTTCAAAGGGCATCTATTGAAATTTTGCTTAAGCGCTGTATAGAGGCTTCCAGAACCTTTGGTGTCAAAATCCTGTCAATTTCTGGCGGTGTTTCTGCAAACTCCTATTTGAGGGCGGTATTTGAAGAAACAGCCCAAAAAAACAACATTAAACTCGTTTTACCTCAACTTTCAATGACAACCGATAATGCACTGATGATAGCCTATGCTGCATCGCTTGATTTAGGTAGAGCTACCCATGATTATTCGTCCGTTGAGGCATATCCTTCGTTGAAGTTAGTCTAAACCCTCTATTTCGTAGCTCTTTATATACTTTTCTATCTTTTTGAGCTCTTCTGCTTCCTTTTTACGCTCCTTTTCTATTTCTTCTGTTTTACCCTCTTTTAAAGCCGTGATCTCTTTTTCAAGCTCCTCTATTCTATGTAAAAGATATCTGATAACCTTTCCTTCGACATCGGGTAGTTTTGTGTGTTCAAGGTCAATCTTTTTCTGGGTTTTTTCCTTTTGAACAACCTTTGCAGGAATACCCACCACGGTTGAGTTTTCTGGAACATCCCTAATGACAACGCTTCCTGAACCGATTTTTGAATTATCACCTATTTTTAAGGCTCCCAAAACTTTTGCACCGCTACCAACAACGACATTTTTACCCACCGTTGGATGCCTTTTTACCTTTTTAAGGCTTGTGCCGCCCAGTGTGACGCCCTGATATAGCGTAACATCGTCGTCTATTTCTGCTGTTTCCCCTATAACAACACCCATGCCGTGATCTATAAAGAATCTTCTGCCGATTTTTGCACCGGGATGGATTTCAATGCCCGTAAGAAAGCGGCTTATATGGGATAGAAATCTGCCTGCGAATTTGAAATTGTGCTCCCAAAGAAAATGTGCAACCCTGTGAAACCATAGCGCATGAAGACCGGGATAACAGAATATCACCTCAGGGATGCTTCTTGCGGCAGGGTCTCTTTCAAAGACAACCTCTATATCTTCTTTAATCGTATCAAAAACCCCTGTTTTTTTTGATAAAACATAAGCTGTTGTGCCTATTGTTGCTACAACGGCTAACTTTTTAATATTTTTCATCGTTTTTCCTCCAAATTAAAGTATTCTTCTATCAATTGATTCTGGATTTTTATCATATCATTGAACTTCTCTGTTGTTTCGTGCGTATAGCCAAGTAAATGTAAAAAACCATGGGCTATTATAAACAATAGATGTTTTAAAAAGTCTTTATTGTTTTCCTTAGCATCTTTTTCAACCGTTTCAATAGAAATTACAATATCACCAAGGATTGGCTCATCATAGCCGTAAAAACTCAGCACATCGGTTGGACCCTGCCTGTTTTTAAACTCCCTGTTGAGTTTTTCTATCTCTTTATCATCACACAAAACAATATTAACCTCTTTTTCTATAGGTATATCCAGTTTTTTGTATAAAAAATTCCCAAACTGCTCAACCAATCGGGTATACTCAAAATTATCAAATCTACTGATTACTGTTAGGTTCATTCTTTTGCTCTTCAGGATATTCTATTCTATGATGAAAGATACCCACAAGCACCTTGACAAAGCTTTCTACAATTGTGTTTAAATCCTTAAGCGTCAGCTCACACTCATCTAACTGCCCATCTAAAAAGATATTGTTTGTAATTTCCCTTACAAATTCGTTTAAATGAGCAACGGTGGGGTTTGATAGTGTTTTGCTTGCAGCCTCAACCTCATCGGCTATCATTACTATACCCGCCTCTTTTGTCTGTGGTTTTGGGCCGGGATATCTAAAATCCTCCTCTTTTGGATTTAGTCCATTCTCTTTTGCCTTATTGTAGAAGTACTTTATCAGGCTTGTGCCGTGATGTTGCTGGATTATATCAATGATGTAATTGCCCAATCTGTGTTTCTTTGCTATTTCAACACCGTATTTGACATGGTTTTTTATTATAAGGGCGCTGATTGAGGGTTTTAGGTTATCGTGAGGATTGTAGCCATCTGTTTGATTTTCTACAAAGTATATCGGTTTTTTGATTTTGCCTATATCATGATAATAAGAACCTACTTTTGCTATCAATGGGTTTGCTCCGATCTGACTTGCAGCAGCCTCAGCAAGTGATGATACAACGATGCTGTGATGGTATGTACCTGGGGCTTTGATTGCAAGCTCCTTTAAGAGAGGATTGTTAAGGTTTCCTAACTCAAGCAGTTTTATATCTGTTGTCATGTTGAATAAAAACTCAAATACGGGCAGAAGGCCGCTTACAATTATTGCCGAAAGGATGCCGCCAGAGAAGGCAAATCCTACCTCGATCAGCGTGGATTTGCCCAGTTCGTTGTTTCTAAACAAATAAAACAGTAAAATCATAAATATGCTCGCTAAAGACACAAGCAGGCCGGATTTTATAATGCCTGTGCGGGTTTTTTCTCTGATAATACCAAAGGCCGCTATGATGTTGCCTAAAAATACATATATGCCTATCATCGGTGTGATCTCTGCTGAAGCAATAAATGAGGATGTTATGCCAAGCAATATCGAGACAAGAAAGGCAAGCTCAAAGTCCACCATAATGGCAAGCATCATCGATGCTATCGTATAGGGCATGCCCATCAGGATTGCCGACTGCGGAAAATCTGCAGCCGAAAAACTTACAACACCGCCAAGGTATGCAAAAAGCTTGAAAATCAATACCTGTATAACGATCAGGGTTTCTGTGATGGCGAGCATTTTTACCCTGCTCAGCCATTTGTTTTTCTTGGCTTTGGTGATGTAATAAACTCTGAAAAGAACTATGGCTATGATGATAAATATTAACATTGAAGCTATGAATTTTAGGTAGGCGTTTTGCTTCTGTTTTAAAGAATTAAGAGCCATCAGCTTAACATAATCTGCTTTTGTTATTACATCACCACTCCTTACGATAATCTCCCCTTTGGATATTTTGAAAAACACCTTATTTACCTTTTTTGCAGCTTCCTGTTTTTTCTGCTGTGTAGCAAGTGAGTTGAAAGTAAGGTTTGGTGCTATGAGATTTGAGATTAAATCCCAGATTGTATTGCGCAATGCAGCATCATCCACCAGCAATCTCAGTTTGTTGTATACGATAATCTTTGCCTTTGTAATATCTACGACGCTATCTTTGCTTATTAAAATCTCCTTTTTGGGATTTTTGATGTTTCTTATTATTATTTTATCCGGGTTGAATTTATATAACTGTCTTAGGGATATAACGATATACATATTTTTAAGCTCATTGAGAGCCTGTGTTGAAAAAGCTAAAATATCATTTGGATCGTATCTACTAACCCTTGAAAACAGTGTTTTACTCGGTTTAATTTTAAGGATTTTGAAAAATTGTTCCATGGCGTTTTTTTGATTTTTGTCCTTTAGAATACTCAACGCCTTTTTTAAGTTGTTTACAGTATTTGATATTACATCGGGGTTGAAATCATACACAGGCGGTGTATTGTTCATCGCCTCTTCCATTTTCTTTTTGGTTGCTTCTTTATCTTCAACAAGCAAAGAAACCGTTGAGCGTATCGTTTTTGGTGCGATGCTGCCCACCTCAAGGTTGTAAAAGGTTGAGGATGATTTAGGGAAGTTTATGAATATAATAATGGCAAAGAATATCAGTGTTATTGTATATTCATTAAAAATCTTTTGCAGTATAGATGTTGTTTGTGTGGCTATTTTTTCTTTTGTTTTTTTAATTTTCTCCATCTACTCCCACTCTATTGTTGATGGTGGCTTTGAGGATATATCATAAACCACCCTGTTGATCGATTTAACCTCGTTTATAATACGGGTTGAGATGTTGTTTAATACTTCGTAGGGTATTTTTGCCCAATCCGCAGTCATACCATCGACACTTTCAATAATTCTTATTGCCACCACATTTTCGTAGGTTCTTTTATCTCCCATTACACCCACGCTACTGACAGGCAGAAGTACTGCAAATGCCTGCCATAGATCGTTGTATAGATTGGCTTTTTTGATCTCTTCAACAACAATTGCATCAGCCTCTCTTAAGATATCGAGCTTTTCTTTTGTGATTTCGCCTATGATGCGAATGGCAAGCCCGGGACCTGGAAACGGGTGTCTGTTGATAAACTCATCGTCGATGCCAAGAGTTTTGCCCAATTTTCTGACTTCGTCTTTAAAAAGAAACCTTAAGGGTTCTATGAGTTTAAACTTAAGGTCTTTGGGTAGTCCTCCCACATTGTGATGGCTTTTGATTGTAGCCGATGGACCTTTGACAGAGGTACTTTCAATCACATCGGGATACAGTGTACCCTGAGCTAAAAACTCAGCATCTTTATAATCCTCTGCGATCCTTTTAAATACATCGATAAAGGTATGACCTATGATTTTTCTTTTTTGCTCGGGATCAATAACGCCTTTGAGCCTGTCTAAAAACAGATTTTCAGCATCTTCGTATCTTACATTGATTTTGAGTTTATTCAGGGCATTTAATACATATTCTATTTCATTTTTTCTCAACAGGCCGTTATTTACAAAAACACCTACAAATTGATCACCAATAGCTTTTGAAAGTATTGCTGCTGTAACGGTTGAATCCACCCCGCCGCTTATTGCACCAATAACCCTTTTATCCTTCACGGTTTTTCTTATTGTTTCTATCTGCTGGGCAAGGAAGTTTTCCATATTCCAGTTGGCTTTAGCTTTGCAGATGTCAAGCACGAAGTTTGATAAAAGCTGCTTGCCTTTCTGTGTATGGTAAACCTCAGGGTGAAACTGCACCGCCCAGATTTTTTTTGATAGATTTTCAATGGCTGCAAAAGGTGAATTTGATGTTCTGGCTATAGCCTCAAATCCTTCGGGCAGTTTTTCTAATCTATCACCGTGGCTCATCCATACAACTGTTTTATCCATACCCTCTAAAAGTTTACTTGGTTTTACAACCTCAAGGGTGGCAAATCCGTATTCAGATTTATGTGCTTTTGATACCTTTCCACCAAAGAAATGGGCTATCAACTGCATACCGTAGCAGATGCCAAGAACAGGCAATCCCTTAGAAAAAATCGATTGATCCACTATTGGGGCATCGTTTTCGTAAACACTGTAGGGTGAGCCAGATAAGATTAAGCCTTTTGTATTTTCATCAAAAACCGGTTTATTGTATGGTAGAATTTCAGTATAAACGCCCAATTCCCTTATTTTCCTTGATATAAGCTGTGTGTATTGAGAACCAAAATCAAGAATAACAATTTTATCCATTAAGCCTATCCTCCTATGATGCAGTCTGCAACTGCTACATCGGGGCTACCAACGCTGCCTAAAAAATAGAGGTTGTTTGATACGGCAATAACCTTTTTTGCTATATCAAAAAAATTACCTGCAAATGTGGCTGCTTTAAAGTAGCTTACAGGTTCTCCATTGTGGATTAAAAATCCGTTTATACCAAATGAAAAATCGCCGCTTACAACATTTGCCATATGAAGCCCCATAACATCTATTATATAGATGCCGTCGATCATATTCAAAAGCTTGTCTCTGTTAACATCTTCATTGGGTTTTACATATAGATTGAATGGTCCAACTTTGGGTTGATTTTTGTAATTGCCTCTTTTTGCGTTTGAGGTGTTTTCCATTTTCAGTAGCGATGCGGTGTATGTATTATGCAGAAAGCTTTTTAGATAACCGTTTTCTACGACGACTGTATCCTTAGCAGGACTGCCCTCTTCATCGAAGGGTATGTTGTTTGGTCTGTTTGGCATCTGTTTTGCATCTATTATTGTAATTGCATCAGAGAAGACTTTTTTGCCTATTTTGCCTTCAAGTTGTGTTGTATGGTTAACAACGGAATATCCGTTAAAAATGGGCAGAAAATGGGCAAGTATATCCCTGAAAGTATTGTTTGCTATGATCACGCTGTATTTTTTTGTCTGGATGGGATTGGGATAGAGTTTGTTGACGGCAAGATTTGCAGCCTTGTTTGCCATAAAATTTAAATCTATATCCTCTATCTTTTCACCATCAAGGGCGTAGTATGCTAAATCTGATATTTTATCCTCAGCAAGCACCTCAATGGCTGCCGAGACAGATTGCCTTGAGTATTGCACACCTAAACCGTTGCTGTTTGCAATCTGAATGGTTTTTGAAAAAAAATCTATTGCAACCTCTTTTGTTTGTTTGATACGCCTGTCGGTTTTTTCAGCTGTTAATGCTGTCTGCATCAGCAACTCTTTTGTTGATTCTTCATCTACCTTAAGAATTTTTTCATCCTCTGTGTATTTGAAAGAGTGTTCTGGAATAATATCGCCGCTGTTTGTTTTTGTATAACCGATTGCATCTTTTATTTTTAACATTATATCGTCAATTTTGTCTTTTGATGATATATCGAAATATACAAAGGCAAGCTTGTTGTCTTTTTGAAGTCTGACCGAGCAACCGTAGCTTTCCTCAAAGCCTTTTGAATATTCTGTTGCATTTTTTAGCTCAAAACTCTGAGATGTTGTTTTTTCAACATAAACCTCGCATTGGTCGAATCCTGTAATTTTATTAAGAATTTCTTCAGCTAACACCATCACCCTCCCACGGTTTAGGCATAAATATTTTATTATATAGATTCAATGCATATCTATCCGTCATGCCGGATATATAGTCAACGACAACGGTTTCTTTATCGTTTGAAAACTTTTTCTCAATTAAATCCACATGCTCCAAGAAATAATCAAATAGATCACTTAAAACCTTTTCTGCTTTTGCCACCTCTTTTGATACCCTTTCGCTTAAATAAACATTCTCAAACAGATAGTCCCTTAAACTATTAAGCGCCTCAAGTTTGTCTTTTTCCATGGATATAAATTCGTAGTTTCTATCCTGCGTGGCTTTTATAACGCTTTTGACCATTGTTGCAATCCGTTTTGCATGCGTTTTGCCTAATGTATCGATAATATCTTCTGGTAGATCGTTTTGCGTGATAATGCCCGCCCTGATGGCATCATCAATATCGTGGTTTACATAGGCTATGATATCTGCAATCCTTACGATTTGCCCCTCAAGTGTTCTGGATAGGGTATTTTTATCTTCAGGAATAATATCCCCCCTGCCCTTTGAATGTTTAACAATGCCGTCTCTAACCTGGTCTGTGAGGTTTAAACCCTCACCATCCTTTTCTATTATATCAACAACCCTTAAACTTTGCACCCAGTGCTTAAAACCCCTGGAGGATTTTTTATTTAACACTCTTTCGCCTGCATGACCAAATGGTGTATGGCCTAAATCATGACCAAGCGCAATTGCCTCTGTTAGTGTTTCGTTTAGAAGCAGGGCTTTTGCTATCGTGCGGGCAATCTGAGAAACTTCAAGTGTATGTGTAAGGCGTGTTCTGTAATGGTCTCCGTTTGGCGAAAAAAACACCTGTGTTTTGTGTTTTAGCCTTCTAAATGCCTTGCTGTGGATGATTCTATCCCTGTCTCTCATAAAATCTGTTCTTACATCATCCTTTTCATCGCCTTTTGGGCGGGTTGAGTTTTTGCTTAAAAAGGCAAAAGGAGAGAGGGTATCTTCTTCGATTTTTTCAAGGATTTCTCTAATTAGCATAGATCCAGTTCTTTTAAAAGCCTATACCAGACATACTGCTCTAAATTTTCAAACTCAAGCAGGCAGGCCTGTTTTTTTATGTATATATCGGTGTTAGATAAAAGTGCCAGAATCAAGGCGTCGCTGATTGAGATAGGAATAGATTGAATTTCATTGCCTGTAGCTATATTCACCACAGCCTGGTCTTTATATCCATCAATTATTATTATCGAATGGATATAGGCATTAAACGCCCCAACCAGATTGATAAATAGCTCATAGATCGTGTTTGAAGGCAGATAAACATCGTTAACAAGTAACGATAGCAGTTTGCCTTTTGATGGGTCTGTTGAGAATTTATAGTAGTAGCCTGCTTCGTCTCTGCAGAGTATTTCTGTGTAGTCGTCGCCCACATCAACATCAACAATTTCTAATTTTACCATTTTACTGCCCCTGAACTTTACCCACAAGCGAATGCTTTAGGGCTTTTGTAATTACAACATTGGCAATTTTGCCTTCTGTAATATTATCCCTAAACTCTAAATTGACAACTATATTTTGTCTACATCTACCGCTAAAGCCGTTGTGTTTCTTTGATTGACCCTCAACGAGCACCTCAATGGTTTTACCTTCATACGCCTTTAATTTTTTTTGCGTAATATCTGCCTGTAGTTTTTGCAGATAGTTAAGTCTTTTGAGTTTTTCCTCCTCATCTACCTGATTATCCATATTGGCTGCCCTGGTGAGGGGTCTTTTTGAATATTTGAAAGAAAATGATGTTTCAAACTCTACTGTTTTAAGCACTTCAACGGTTTGCAAAAAATCCTGTTGTGTTTCAGAAGGGAAACCCACGATAATGTCTGTTGTAATGGAGCCCTCTTTGACAATTTCTCTATACATCAGGGCTTTTGATAAATACTGCTCTTTTGTATATCCCCTTTTCATCAGCTTTAGAATTCTATCCGATCCAGACTGAAACGGCAGATGTAGATGCTCACATAGTTTATCTAAATCCCTTATAGCTAAAGCTAACTCTTTGGAAAAATCCTTTGGGTGAGAGGTGGTAAAACGAATCCGCTTTAAACCATCAAGTTTGTTTATATCATAAAGCAAATCAACGAATCTGTAATTTTTGCTGTTTTCAAAAGAGTTTACATTCTGACCAAGCAGCATTACCTCTTTTGTGCCTTTATCGATAAGTTGTTTTATCTCCTCTATAATCGCATCTTTGTTTCTTGAAATCTCACGCCCCCTTGTGTAAGGAACGATACAGTAGCTGCAGAAATTGTTGCAGCCATACATAATATCCACAAAGGCGGAAATCCTTGAGGTATGAGGAAAAATATGATCCGGGTCTGTCATTTTATCCAGTATAAAAACACCGTTTTTGCTTTTATCTCTGGCGATATCATAGAATCTATCTATCGTGTTTGTGCCTATAACAATATCGGCAATATGCTTGAGCTTTTCGTAATTTATCTGTGCAACACAGCCCATTGCAACGATTTTTGCTTTTGGGTTTATAAACTTTAGCCTGCCAAGCTCGCTGTATAGCTTATTTTCTGCTTTTTCTCTAACAGCACAGGAATTTACTATGATTAAATCGGCATCCTCTGGGTTTTCTACCTGTTGCCAGTTATTTTCAAACAAAATGGCTTCAACCTTTTCTGAATCCCTTTCGTTCATCTGGCAGCCGAATGTTTTTATATAAAACCTCATTTTAGATACTTCCTTATGTTTATGTTGTGTTGTCTGAATGTTTTACTGAACACCATGGAGCCGTCCTTTTTGGAGATAAAATAAAGATAGTTTGTTTTTTTTGGGTTGTATGCTGCAAAAATTGCATCAAAGCCGGGATTGCATATAGGCTGAGGGGGCAGGCCTTTGTGTGTATATGTGTTAAAAGAGGAGTTATCCGGATAGATTTTTGTTGAATCCATCTGAAGCGGCATGTTTTTTTTGAGTCTATTGTATATAACGCTTGCCACGACAGCCATATCGTTTTTATCTGTTGCCTCTTTTTGTATAATGGAGGCAATGATGAGTTTTTTGTAATCATCTTTTGTAATTTTTTGAGAGTTTTTTATTTTTGTTAGGTGTTTTAAATAATTTGAAAAGAGAATACACACAACCTGCTCCATCTTTTCATCCTTTGCTATAAGGTATGTATCGGGGAATAAAAAACCCTCAAGCGATGTTATATTCAGGCCTGTGAGTTTTTTTGCAATTGTTTTGTTGTCTACAATATCTAAAAAGGCATCGCTGTTGAAACCTTTTTTCTTTAAAATCAAGGCTATCTTTTTTGCTGTAAGACCCGGAATAATGGTGATTTTTGTTGCATATACATTACTGCTTATAAGTTCTTTAGCAACCTCTTTGGGTGTAAGATCGGTGTAGAACATGTGCAATCCTGCTTTGATTTTTGGTGCAAGTCCCGTAAATTTGAGATAGTAATAAAACCAATCACTTCTTGAGATTACGCCTTTTTCTTTTAATGTTTTGATAATGCTTCTTGGTGACTGGTTTTTTTTGATTCTTATAACGATGCGTTTGTGTACATTTGACGCTTTTGAGTTTAAAAAACTGTTGAATTTAAAGATTGTAAATATAATAAATGCAAAAACTATGAAAGATAAAATTAAATTTGCAATAAGGAGTGTTTTTAGCTTGCTCATAACCAGTCAAGATACCCCTGAAGGATAAATGTGGCGGCGATTTTGTCTATCACCCTCTTTTTGTTTTTTCTACCCTTTACTTTTGCATTATTGAGGATTCTTTCAGAAAACCTTGTGGATAGTCTTTCATCCCACTCCACCACTTCGATGTCAATGGCGTTTTTTAGCTTTTCTATGAACTGCTCTGTCTCTATAGCTTTTTTGCCTTTTTGGCCACTTAATGTGATGGGGATGCCCACAACAACCTTTTTGATATCGTTGGCCTCGATAATATCTTTAATTGCTGCTATCGGATTGTTTTGGGCGTTTATAACCTTAAGCGGCATGGCTATTGTGTTTGTTTCGTCACTTATTGCAAGACCTATCTGCTTTGTTCCGTAATCAATCCCAAGAATCCTCATGCATCCTCCTGCAAATAAAATATTCTACGGTTTTTTGATAAAATTGCAAGTTGACAGGGGTTGTTTTTATTGTTAAAGAAAAAGCATGAAGGAAAGCCGCTACATTTTTCTTATAGTTGTTGCAGGTTTAATATTTTTTGCTGCAAGAATTTATGAACCGACACTGTCTGGTGATTCCCTAAAGCATGCGCTTGTTGCTAAAAGCATGGTTTTAAGGGGAGATTGGCTTAATCTATACCTTTATGACCATCCATACCTTAAAAAACCACCCCTTTATTTCTGGCTGATAGCTTTTTCGTTTAAGGTTTTTGGCATAAGTGCGCTTTCGGCAAGGATTCCTGTTGTTTTATTTGGTATCCTGGATGGTGTTTTGATTTACCTGCTTGCCAAGGAGTTGTTTAAAAATTCTCTTGATAGTTTTATTGCTGCAATGTTTTTTATTGTAAACTTTCATGTTATCAGGCTTACGAGTATTGTAAGAATGGAAAGCATTATCACCTTTTTTATTTTATTGAATCTGTTTTTGCTTTTAAAGAGGCGATACCTGCTTGCAGGCGTTGCCTTGGGGTTTGGTATTTTAACGAAAGGCCCGGTTGCGTTTTTGGGTGTAGCCACTTTTGCTATATGGAAAATTATAACAGGTGGGGCTAAAGAGCTTTTTGATTTTAGATTTATCGGTGGTTTGTTTATTGCAGCAGTTGTTGGTGGCTGGTGGTATGTTTATCAGTATGTTCATCATACGGGTTTTTTTGATGAGTTTTTTAAAAGACAGATAATCGACAGAATCAACGGGGAGTTAAATGAGGGAAGTCATAGAAATTACCTCTTTTATTTTAAAAGACTTCTGTCTCGTTTCTGGCCGGGGTTGTTATTTTTTGTAATTGGTTTGTATAGCTTTTTTAAAGAAAAGCTATACAGGGACAGAGTGTGGCAGTTGTTTGCTATTTATGCCGTTCTAACCTTTATAGTAATCAATATACCTAAAGAAAAGTTTACACGATATCTTTACTATTGCTATCCATCGTTTGTTCTGTTTGCATCAGAGGGGGTTAGAAACCTGAAATTACAAAGAATTGCTCATCAGTTTTTTATTTTTATCTCATTTGCGTTTCTGATTGTTGCAATATTTTATAAAGGCTGGTTTCACAAACCGTTTCATTATGATTCCATAAAGCATGATGTCTATGCAAAAATCTGCGATAGGCTTTCACATTTCAGTGGTAGCTGTTTTTTTAAAGGAATATCAGCAGAGGAAAAACACTACTTTCTCTTTTTCTGCCTAAAAAACCCCTATGCATCCAAGCGATGTGTTATTTTTAAAACCAACCGCTCGCTGAGGCTTAAATTTTTAAGCCCTTAGGTCGATATGACCCTCTTTGTGAGCAGCTTTCTTTTTCTGAGAATGTTTGTCTTTGTCGATCGTATTGTGGGGTGTGTTTTGTGATTCTTCTACCTTTTTGGATTTTTCCTCTTTTTCTTTTTTCTCAACAAGCCCTTTAAAAGCCTCTGCTGCCTGAGCTTGGGCTATGGGGCTTTGATTAAGCTGAGCCTGAGCGGTTGCATTCAGTATCACATTCTGGATCTCGATAGGTCCAACCATCCCTACTCCTTAAAAAATACACTTTCTAAGAATCTATGCCCCTCTTCTACATAGATTCCGTTTTTGCAGCTGTTTTCACTATATATATCGGATCTTTTTGCCATATCTGAACTCCATACGGCAAACGGCACAGGTTCTGATGTATGTGTTTTGATCTTTATTGGCGTTGGATGATCGGGTAGCACGGCTATTTTTAACGGCTCCTTTAGGGAATCAGCCATTTTTATGGCTTCTGATACGATTTTTTTATCAAATAGCTCTATTGCCTCGATTTTTTTCTCTACATCACCCATATGTCCTGTCTCATCGGTAGCCTCAACATGCAGATATACAAAATCACCACCATTATTTAAAAACTCAAATGCTGCATTTATTTTACCCTCAAAGTTTGTGTCAAGAAAACCTGTTAAACCTTTGATTTCGGGAATATATAAACCTGTTAGTTTGCCCAATCCCACCATTAAATCCACAGCACTGATCATACAGCCGCTTTTTTTAAATTTATCTTCAAATAGAGGCATCGATGGTTTTTTGCCCTCGCCCCATAACCAGATTGCATTGGCCTTCTCCCAGATTGCATTGTTGCTTAAAATCTTGTTTGCCTTTTCCATAATTGATATGAGCTTGTTGCTTGCTTCACCTGATGGTAAGTAGTCTTTTATCTCCTTATCCGATATGTCGTGTGGTGGTGTTGTTTTGTCGGTTTTGCCGTTTCTGTAGATCATGATGTTTCTGTAGCTTACGCCGCTGAAAAATTCTATATCATCATCTATATTTTTGTTCAATAGTTCTATAAGCTTAGCTGCCTTATCTGTTGGTATGTGTGATGCTGAAAAGTCTTTCATAATGCCATTTTCTATAAATACAAAGTTGCAGCGATACGCTACATCGTTATCTTTCATAGCTATATTCTTGCTTATTGCCTCAAGTGGTGCTCTACCTGAGTAGTATTTTTTAGGTGAGTAGCCCAGAACGCTCATATTTGCCACATCGCTGCCTGGATGCATGCTTTCGGGCACGGTTTTTACCATGCCTTTTATGCCTGATGCGATAATATCCATTGCAGGTGTGTTTGCATATTCAAGGGGTGTTTTGTTATCCAGTGATTCAATAGGCCAATCTGCCATTCCATCGCCCAATAAGATTAAATACTTCATATCAGCCCTCTATTGTTTTGATATAGATTTCTCTGTGTCTTGGTCCGTCAAACTCTAAAAAGAATATCCCCTGCCATCGGCCAAGTTGAAGCTGGCCGTTTTGAATAATAATCTGAATAGAATTGCCTGTGATTGTAGCCTGTATGTGGGCATCTGCGTTGCCCTCTAAATGTTTGTAGTTGCCTGAATAGGGAATCAATTTTGAAAGTGTTTCTATGATGTCTTCTGCAACGGATGGATCGTATGCTTCATTGATTGCAATACCGGCCGTTGTGTGTGGCACATAAACAACAGCTATACCGTTTTTGATATTTTTGACATGTTTTTTAACAATTCCTGTAATATCAATAGCCTCTTTTCTTAGATTTGTTTTTATCGAAATCCTTATCATAACTACCTCCCACTAAAATTTATTGTAAAAATAGTCAAAAGTCAAATAACATCTTGCATAAACTTAGCTTATATGTTATTTAACTAAGGCAATGGGTAGAGTAGCAATTAAGGGAAAAAATTTTTTGGGATTTGAGATAGAGGTTTATGGGAACGATGAGCCTGTATTTAATGAGCTTGAAAAGGCGTTAGCTGTATCAAAGCACTATATCTCGAATTCCATTGTTACGATAAGGCTGGATGATAAATCAAAATCCATAGCTCCAAGGATTGTATCGTTTTTAAAAGATAGAGAGGTTGCGGTTAATGCCGTTGTTGTTGAATCAAAAGAGAATTTGAATATAGATCTGCCGATTATAGAGATCAAAGACCTTCAACTATTGAATCAGCAGGCAGAAAAAGAGGTTTCTACTTTTAGAGGCAATTTAAGGAGTGGTCAGAGTATCAAAACAAATGGCGATCTTGTTGTTGTTGGCAATGTCAATTCAAATTCATATATCTATGCAACGGGTAATATTTTTGTGCTTGGCAAACTCTACGGTGTGCCACATGCAGGATATGGAGGCAACAACGAGGCTATTATCTTTGCATTCGATTTAAATCCTCCTCAGATTCGTATCGGTGATTTTATCACGCGTTCGCCAGAGGAGAACCTGTTTATGAAACGCAAAAATGTTGTGCCTGAGGTTGCCTATGTTGATGAAGGGGCTATTGTTATTTCTCCTTATGAGGAGTGGAGAAAAATAAAATGGGAGTAGATTATGGGTTCTAAAGTTTTAACAATAACATCGGGTAAGGGTGGAGTAGGAAAGTCCACCACCACAGCCAACCTTGCATTGGGTCTTGCACTGTCTGGCAAAAAGGTTGTGGCAATAGATCTGGATATCGGTTTGAGAAATCTCGATATGATTTTAGGTCTTGAAAACAGGATTGTGTATGATGTTGTAAATGTTGTGGAGAAGGTGTGTAAGGTTAATCAGGCGTTGATAAAGGATAAGAGAACAGAAAACCTGTTTCTCATAGCGGCTGCCCAGACACGTGATAAATCCGCCGTAAAACCAGAGCAGATTATTGAGCTGACAAACGAATTAAGGAAACAATTCGATTTTATCATACTGGATTCACCAGCCGGTATTGAGGGTGGATTTAGAAACGCCATGTTGCCTGCTGACGAGGTTATTATAGTTACAACGCCAGAGATTTCTGCTGTTAGAGATGCCGATAGGGTTATAGGTATTCTGGAGGCAAACGATAAAAAAGAGATGAGTTTGATAATAAACAGGATCAACCCAACCCTTGTAAAAAAGGGTGATATGATGAGCAAGGATGATGTGCTTCAGGTGTTGAGTATTCCTTTGATTGGCGTTGTGCCTGAAGATGAAAATATTGTAAGTTATACAAACCTTGGTGAGCCTTCGATTCTGCACACGGAGTCGCCTTCAGGAAAAGCGTATAAAAATATCACTCAGAGGCTTCTGGGCAAAGATGTGCCGTTTATGGAGATTGTTGAAAAGAAAAAGGGTTTAATAGAAGCAATAATTGGATTTTTTAAGGAATAGGTTATGTGGCTGGATATTTTTAAAAAAAGAAAAAAAAGTTCTGCTCAACAAGCAAAAGAGAGGCTTCAGATCATTTTAGCCCACGAAAGGGTATCCAACAAAGCCCCGTTTCTTGAGGATTTAAGAAAAGACTTAATTGCGGTTGTTGCAAAATATGTGGATATAGACCCCAAGCAGATCGAGGTTAGTCTTCAAAGAAACGACTCTGTTGAGGTTTTGGAGATAAATATACCTATTAAGTAGGTTTTTTTAACACCTCAAGGGTGATGCCAACTGATATAAACAAAAGCGCAATAATGCTGTAGATCTCTATCTTTTCTTGTAAAAATAAACTAATAAAAATTAACGATACAAACGGTGTTAAATATACAAGGTTTGAGATTAGAGCAGCTTTTGCGCCCTTTAAGGCCTTAAACCAGAAGATGTAAGATATGCCGTTTATAAACAATCCGTTTAAAATCAGCCAGAACAAAACAGACTTATCTATAAAGTTGATTTTGATAAAATTGTAAGTCAGAATGTCAAAAATAGTGGATGATAAAAAATATACAAATACAGCCACAGACTCATCCACATCTGTTTTTTTACCAAGCACGCTGAATAAGGCAAAACTAACAGCTGCAAAAAATGCCAGTATATCACCTGCTAAGTTTGTGATTTTTAGATTTAAGATATTGCCTTTGGTGGCAATTATGATGATGCCTATAAAGCTTAAAAAAAGAGAAAACAGCTCTTTTGCTGTTAATTTTTCATGCAAAATAGGCACGCTGAATAAAACAATCAATACAGGCCAGGTATAGTTTATAATAAACACCTCCTGAGCGCTTGAAAGACTGAAGGCTTTGTATAAAAATATGTAAAAAATAAAACCGCCCAAAAAACCTACGAACGAAAGATAAAAAAGACTGTGTAGGTTTAGAGATTTAAGTTCGTTTAATTTTTTTGAGAAGGCTAAATAAATGAACATCACAGCTGTAGATATAATATTTGAAAAAAACAGCATGGCAAAGTTGTTCATACCTTTTAATACATGTTTTGATGCAACAGGGATCAATGCCCACAGTATAATGCATAGAAAAACATAGATCAGGGTTTTAATCATTCTCCAATTTTTCTGCTTTATCGATAAGCAATATTGGTATGTCATCCTCTATGGGGTATTTAACTTTGCAGCTTTCACAGATCAGCCAGTTTTTATCATCCGAAAGCTTAAGGTCTCCCCTGCATTTGGGGCATGCAAGAATCTCCAAAAGTCTTTCATCAACCGCCATTTTTTACCTCCTGTTTTATTTTTTGCAGGAATGAACCGTTAAATATCTCGTGCGTATCGATTTTTACAAGTTTAATCTGAGCTTTTTTTAATGCATCTTCTATAATCGGCAGGGAGTCCATTTTTGACTTGTTTTCTTTGTTTACTATGAATATTGCACAAACTGGATGCAGCATGGGATAATCCACAACCAAAAAGTCAACAAAGCGATTCTGAATTTTTAAATAGGCGTTTCTATTTTGCTTTGGTGCCCATAAAAAATCTGTTAGCTTTACTTTAGGAAAAACCGTTAGGTTTAACTGGCTGTTTTTAAAAAAGTTCACCATAAAATCGTAGGCTGTTTTTTCGGTTTTATTTAGAAAAAACTCCTTTTTTTTGTAAAACTCAATGGCATTTTCATCCACTTTAATTTTTTTATTTTTTAAATAAAGATAGTAGATGACTATAAGCAGGATAGATAGAAGCACAACTAGCAACCACATGTCAGAATAATACAGTAGTTTTCGTTTTTAATCAATGAGCAAGGTTGACCAGACGGTTTTTGGGTGTATAATTTAAATGGATCTTTAAAGGGGACGAATATTGGGTTCGACGGGGTGTTTTAGCATTTAGAGGTCATGCCGAGGTGGTAGCTCCTCGTAAAACAGCTACCAAAAAAGAAACGCAGACGAAAGTTACGCTTTAGCTGCCTAATTAAAGGCGGCAGGCTGGGTGGGTGTTTCCTGCTTTAACCCGCCATTAGCCTTTATACCAAAGCAGGTCCTCAAGCAGTTTGCCGGGTCTGTTTGAGGTATTTAGCCGGCTGCGGTTGATAAGGGGTTTGCATCCTTTTCCCCTATCAACCAAAGAATAAAAGGGGTGCTAAGCATGTAAAAGCCTCTAAATGTGACGCACGCCCGGACGCGGGTTCAAATCCCGCCGTCTCCACCAAAAAATCAACCTTATTTACCTATTTTTCAATATATAGTTGGTTAAAATTAAGTGATTTTTTATTTTTGGCTTTTTTATGCGGTTTTTCTTGACTTTATGAAATAAAGGCTTATATTTAGGGCGGTATGAGTAAGAAGAGATTGGTTGTAAGGCCATCCTCAAACAGGATCGGCGTTGTTCTTTTGATTTTATTTGCGCTGGCTTTTTTGGCCGGTATATTGTTGCTTGCAAAGCAGGTTTTGGCTAAAGAGTTAATAAAACCCAACATAGAATTCTACACCGCGGGAAATGTTAAGCAACTTAAGCAGAAACTTTATATCTACAGTGTAATTAACGATTATACTTTATCATTCAGGCCTCATCTTTTAAAGTCCCTGCCTGAGGATTTTAAAAAACTTCCACCCAAAACAAGAAAAGAGCTTTTCATAAAGGTTATGCTACCGATTGCTGCTGCTGCAAATCTTAAATTTTACAGGCTTCATAGTATTTTTGTGAATATAGAAAAGAAGATTTTGGATGGTGAGAAGTTAACGGAAACCGAAATAAAACTTCTTAATTACGGTTATGAAAAGTTTAAATGCAATACGATTTCAGAGCTTATTAAACGCTGCAACGGTGTTCCTATAAGCCTGTTGATTGCTCAGGCTGGTATAGAATCAGGCTGGGGTAGTTCTCGTTTTGCTATAGATTTTAACAATATTTATGGTATTCATAGAAAAAAGATCGTTAAGGGCAAGCCAATCGTTCAGGTTTATAAAAATCTCTATCAGGCGACAGAGGCATACATAATGAACCTTAACATAAGCCCCGCCTACAGGCGTTTTAGAGAGGCAAGGGCTCGCATGGGTTTAAAAGCCAATCCATATAAGCTTGCAGAATATTTAAGCCTCTATTCCATCAAGCGTTATCAATATGTAAGGCTTATTCAAAGAGTTATAACTGCCAACAACCTCACCGCTCACGATGATTATTTTCTGGGTAGCATAGTGGCTGAGAGCGGCAAGGTTGCTGGTGATTTAGATTAGTTTACATGTTTCTTCTGTATTTACCGCCAACCTCAAATAACGCATGAGTGATTTGACCTAAAGTGCAGTATTTGACCGCCTCCATTAATTCTGCAAAGATGTTCTTGTTATTTCTTGCCGCCTCTTTTAGTCTTTCTAAATAAACAGGAGCTTTGTCTTTATTTCTTAGTTTAAACTGGTATAGATTCTTGATCTGCTGCTGTTTTTCTTCTTCTGTTGATCGGCTCAGCTGTAATGGTTTGTCTTCTTGAATCTCTTCGCCCTCTTTTAGGAATGTGTTTACTCCAATGATCGGTAGTTCTCCGCTGTTTTTAAGGGTCTCGTAGTATAAAGATTCCTCCTGGATCTTATTTCGTTGATACCTTGATTCCATTGCCCCAAGTACGCCACCCCTTCTTGAAATACTGTCAAATTCCTTTAAAACCTCCTCTTCGACCAGATCTGTGAGCCATTCGATTATATAAGAGCCCTGAAGAGGATTTTCATTTTTGGCCATTCCAAATTCTTTATTTATGATTAGCTGGATGGCTAAAGCCCTTCTTACAGATTCCTCGGTGGGTGTTGTTATGGCTTCATCATAGGCGTTTGTATGGAGAGAGTTACAGTTATCATAAATAGCCATTAAAGCCTGAAGCGTTGTTCTAATATCGTTAAACTGAATTTCCATTGCATGTAGAGATCTGCCTGAAGTCTGGATGTGATATTTAAGTTTCTGACTTCTCTCGTCTGCATTGTAGAGTTTTTTTGCTGCAATTGCCCAGATTCTACGAGCAACCCGGCCTATAACGGCATACTCTATGTCCATTCCGTTGGAGAAAAAGAAAGATAAATTACGTGCAAATTTATTGAACTCCATGCCTCTTCCAAGATAGTATTCAACATAGGTAAAGCCATTTGCCAGTGTAAAGGCCAGCTGTGTTATGGGGTTTGCACCTGCTTCTGCAATATGATAACCAGAAATTGAGACAGAATAGTAATTTCTAACATTATGCTCTATGAAATATTCCTGAATATCCCCCATAAGCTTCAGGGAGAAATCTGTAGAGAATAGACATGTATTTTGAGCCTGATCCTCCTTTAAGATATCAGCCTGAACGGTTCCCCTTACAACATTAAGTGTGTGTTTTTTGATTTCTTCATATATATCCTTTTCCACCACAAAATCGCCAGGTACACCCAGTAATGCCAAGCCCAGGTGGCTTTCAATATCAGCATCTTTAACTCCAAAGCTTGTGTTATAAAAAGGTTTTTCCATTCCTAATTTTTTATAGTAGTCATTTATTTTGTCTATTGCTTTGCCAAGCTGGCCGTTTTCTTTTAAGTATTTTTCTACCTGTTGATCTATGGCGGTATTGAAAAACATTGCCAGCATCATGGGGGCAGGGCCGTTTATTGTCATAGAGACAGAGGTGTTTTTGTCGCATAAATCAAACCCGCTGTATAGTTTTTTTGCATCATCGATTGTTGGCACTGATACTCCGGCATTGCCAATTTTACCGTATATATCGGGTCTTTTGTCAGGATCTTCTCCGTATAGGGTGATGGAGTCAAATGCAGTTGAAAGCCTGCTAAATGGCTGACCTTCTGATAGGTAATGGAATCTTTTGTTGGTTCTTTCTGGCGTTCCTTCTCCTGCAAACATCCTTGTGGGGAGCTCATCCTGTCTTTTTACAGGATAAATGCCTGCTGTGTAAGGAAATTCGCCTGGCACATTTTCCTTTAGTCTGAATTTAACAATTTCACCGTAATCTTCATGATCGGGCAAGATAACCTTTGGGATTTTGTTACCTGATAAGGTTTTTGTTGTTAATTCATAAACAATCTCGTGGTCTCTAATTTTTGTAATAAGCTTATCCTGCTGGTATATTTTTTTCACCTCAGGCCAGCTTTTTAAAAGGTTTATAGTTTCAGGAGATAGTTCGTTTTTTGTCTTTTCGATTTCTTTGTCCAGTGTTTTTAGAATGTTGTCAGTATCCTTTTTTCCCTGAAGTTGCTCTTTTGTTTTTTCTAAAGCAAAGAGTTTGGTTGCCTTTTGCTGCTGATCTTTTACAAATCTGTGATATTCTCTGACTGTTCTTGCTATATCACCAAGATAATTTGTCCTGTTCAAAGGAATCATAGAGAGGCTTTTTGATGTTACATCGATGGATAAATCTTCAGGGATTTTGTCAATAAGTTTTGCTTTTTCGAATAGCTTGTAAAAGAAATAGGTTGTTGCCTGATCATTGAATCTTGAGGCTACAGTGCCATAGACGGGCATCTCTTCTAATGGTTTATCAAACAGCTTAAAATTTCTCCTGTACTGTTTTCTGATTTCATACAGCGCATCCTCTGCTTTATCTTTGTCGAATTTGTTTAATACAACCATATCTGCATATTCAAGCATATTGATCTTTTCAAGCTGGAGAGCTGCTCCATATTCTGGCGTTGTTACATAAACATCTATATCGGCAATTCCCACAATTTCTATATCGTTTTGACCACTTCCTGCTGTTTCAATAATTGTGGCATCAAATCCTGCGATTTTATACAGTTTAACAATATTTTTGACGGCTTTTGATATAGATGTATTGGGTGAGCGTGTTGCGATAGATCTCATATAAAGTTTCTCATGCGGCAAAGTGTTTAACCTGATTCTATCTGCAAGCAAAGCCCCTCCACTTCTCCTTGTTGGATCAACGCCTATTACTCCAAATTTTTTATCTTTAATTGTTGTAACTGCTCTTCTAAGTATTTCGTCAACGAGGGTTGATTTGCCTGCACCACCTGAGCCTGTAAATCCAATCACAATATTATCCCTGGTTGCATTTCTGGCATAGCTATCTAAGATTTCCTGGTGTTTGTTGCTCCATTTTTCCTTCCACATTAAATCTTCAATTAAACTTATGGCTTTTGGCAGATATTTATCTATATTCTCAAGATAGTATTCAAATTTATCCTCTTCGTATGTGATAAAATCGCTTTTTTCAAGCAGATAATCAACCATTCCCTCAAGACCCATCTTTATACCATCTTCTGGTGAGAATATTTTTTCTATACCGTAAGCCTCCAGCTCTTTTATTTCTGAAGGGATGATAACGCCTCCACCCCCGCCAAAGATTCTGATGTGGGAGGCATTATTTTGTTTAAGCAGATCATGAATGTATTTAAAAAACTCCATATGACCGCCCTGGTAGGAGGTTATTGCAATTGCCTGAACATCTTCTTCCAAAGCAGCGTTAACTATTTCATAGGCACTTCTGTTATGCCCAAGGTGGATAACTTCAGCGCCCTTATCCTGCATGATACGCCTGAAAATATTTATTGCCGCGTCATGACCATCGAACAGGCTCGTTGCTGTTACAATTCTTATTTTATTTTTTGGTTTATAAGACATACCTTCCTCCTTATTTTTCTAAAGTAAATTTCCATGCACAGTGATATTCCCCTGTTAACTCATCAGGAGGACAGGCTATAACCTCTGTTTTTATTCTTTCATCAATTGTTTTTGCAAAATATGAGTATTCTACAATGCCCACCGGTTTGCATGGGAAAAACGGAAGTTTTTTCCTCTGCCTTGCAGCCTGCACCCTGCATGTAATCATTTTTAAAATTAGTGTGTTTTCATCGGGTCTTTCTATTTTTTGCTCATTGATGCGTCTGTACATTCTGAAATTCAATGCTTTTTCTAATCCATCAAGACCGCTGTTGGTAGGTAAGTTAAGCCTTTTCATAATCCTTTTTGCTTCGATGACGGTAAAATCTTTCCATGCCTCAATATCAAGTTCTATTGCTTTGTCTATTCCGTAATGTCTTTCAACAGCCTGAAACCACAACCCGTCATGTGCAAGCCAGTTTTTTGCTTCATCCTCAATAATTGCTATGAGCTCTTCTTTTGATAGATTTTCTAACTCAGGATACTTCATCTCCCCTCCCTACTTCATCAGCATCTTGCTTATTACTATCCTCTGAATTTCATTTGTTCCTTCATAGATCTCTGTTATCTTTGCATCCCTGTAGTAGCGCTCCATCTCATACTCTGTAATGTAGCCGTAGCCTCCATAGACCTGAAGGGCTTCCTTTGTTACAAAGGTTGCAGCCTCTGATGCTGCTGCCTTTGCTATGGAGGATTCAAGGATAAAGTTTCTCTTTGCATCTTTTAGCCAGCCTGCATAGTAGGTTACCCATCTTGCCTGTTCTATTCTCATCTTCATATCTGCAAGCTTTAACTGTATTGCCTGAAATGCAGAGATGGGTTTACCAAACTGTTTTCTCTCCTGAGAGTATTCTATGGCTCTTTCAAAGGCTCCCTCTGCAATACCTAAAGCCTGGGCAGCTATACCAACCCTGCCACCATCCAAGGTATCCATTGCAATCTTGAAGCCTTCTCCTTTTTTACCAAGTAGGTTTTCCTTTGGTATTTTTACATTA